>JBEIQK010000297.1:0-7331 GCA_040376505.1 Alphaproteobacteria bacterium
CCCCGCCATCGGCTCGGGCAGCGGATCCCCCACGGGGAGGTCGGTCAGCGCCCGCACCGCCGCGAGGCCGCCATGGGCCAGCGGATCGACCAGGGCCCGACGGGCCTGCTCCCACAAGGCCTCGGCGCTCTCGGGCAGGCCGGCGGAGACCGCGGCCCGGAAGGCATCGTAGCTGCGACGGCGGGTCGCGCTCTGGAGCACCTCCATCGCCTCGCGCAGATCGCGCTCCTGCCCTTCGAGGATGCGGACATCCGCCCCCTGACGCCGGGCCGCGCGCAAGCGCCGCACCAGCTCAGCGAGCCGCCGCTGGTAGGCGACGCGGAGCTCATCAGCCGGGGCTGCGGGGTCCACGCCGAGCAACTCATAGAAGCCATGTGCCATTCGGGCCGGCTAACCATCCCCGCGCAGGCCCGCGAGGGCACGCGCGACAAGGAGCGCAAGCTCCGCCTCTTCTCCAGGCAGCACCGCCCGCAGATCCAGGCGCACCGCCCCCCGCGAGGCCCGCGCCACCACCGGCACCCGCCCGCCGCGAAGGGCCGCCATCAGCGCCTCGGCCGGGTAGCCCGGCAGCGCCACCGTCCAGGTCGGCCGCGGCTGCCCCGGCAGGGCCCCGCCGCCCGTCGGCGCCTCGTCGGCCTCCACCACCGAGCCCGGCAACAAAGCGGCCAAGGCCTCGGCCCGCGCGCGGAGCTGCTCCAAGGGGGCCAGCAACATCTGGCGCACCGGCAGCGCGTCGCCCTCGCCCGCCTCATAGGAGCGCAGGGTCGCTTCGAGCGCGGCCAGCACGAGCTTGTCGAGGCGCAGCGACCGGTAAAGCGGGTGGCGCGCGAGCCGCTCCACCAGCGCCGCCTTGCCGGCGATGATGCCGGCCTGGGGCCCGCCGAGGAGCTTGTCGCCCGAGAAGCAGACGAGGTCCACCCCGGCGGCGAGCACCGCAGGAACCGACTCCTCGTCGCCAAAAGGCAGGGCGCCAAAGAGCCCCGAGCCGAGGTCTTCGACCACCGGCACCCCCCGCTCCCGGCCCAGGGCCACGAGGCCAGCCCGATCGGGCCGCTCGGTGAAGCCGATCTGCCGAAAGTTGGACGGATGCACCCGCATCAACAAGGCCGTGTTGGCCGTGATCGCCGCCGCGTAATCCCCCACCCGCGTGCGGTTGGTGGAGCCCACCTCGACGAGCCGCGCCCCGCCGGCGCTGACCACCTCGGGCACCCGAAAGCTGCCGCCGATCTCCACCAGCTCGCCCCGACTGACGATCACCTCGCGTCCCGCCGCCAGCGCCGTCAGGGCCAGCAGCACCGCCGCCGCCCCATTGTTCACCGCGATCGCCGCCTCGGCCCCGGTCAGCGCCCGCAGGGGCCCCTCCACCCCCGCCAGCCGCCCGCCGCGCAGCCCCGTCTCCAGATCGAGCTCGGCGTTGGAGTAGCCCTGGGCCACCGCCGCCACCGCCGCCGCCGCCCGCGCCCCCAAAGGCGCCCGGCCCAGGTTGGTGTGCAGCACCACGCCGGTGGCGTTGATCACCCGCCGCAGGCGCAGGGCCCCTCGGGCCTCGGCCCGCGCGCGCACCTGCGCCACGACATCGTCTGGCAGCGGCTCTCCGGCGAGGAGGCGTCCGCGCAGGTCGGCCACCACCGCCCGGGCCGCCTCCACCACGAGAGGAGCGGGAAGATCGGCGAGGCGCGGATCCTGGACGAGGCGGCCCACGGCAGGCAGGCGGGAGAGATCGGGCTTCATGGCCCCCCCATACCACCAGCGATAGGGCCCCGCCGAGGCCGGCCCGACCGATGAACACGCTGATCTACTTCACCGCCGCGGCCTTCTGCGGCGTGCTCGGCCTGCGCTCCTTCAGCGGCCAGGGCCGCGACCCCACCCGCAAGGCCTTCCTCCTCACCGCGCTGCTCGCCGCCGCCTCCTTCGCCTCCTTCGGCGTCTACCTGCTCTGGGGCGCCGCCCTCCCCCGCCAGGTCCACGCCATCACCGGGGCCTACTTCCCCTTCGCCCTGCTCTGGTTCCTCCGTCGGCTCACCGGCGAGCACCCCGGCAGCGACAAGGTGCGCCACGGGCTGCTCGCCACCACCGCCCTCACCCTCGCCTACGTCATCCTCGACACCCAGGGCATCGGCCGCGGCGCCACCTTCCCCTACAAGAGCCTGCCGGAGCTGTGCATCTCGCTCTGGGTGGTCTTTGGCTTTGGCCTCTGTTTACGCCACCTCCAGCGCCTCTACCAGCGCTCCGAGCACCCCGTCGATCAGGCCCGCGTGCGCTACCTCTTCGGCCTGCTCGTGCTCACCGCCGCCTTTTTAGGCGCCGAGCAGCTTGGCCGCTGGTTCTACGCCGGCCAGGCCCTCACCGAAGGCCTCGGCCCGATCGACCGCTCCTATGTGCTCCAGGGCGCCATCCCACCGCTCGGCACCACCTCGGGCACCCTCTTCATCTACCTGCTCTACCTGATGGTGCAGCTCCGCCGCCTCGTCGATCTCGACGAGGTGCTGGCCCGTGTCGCCGAGCTGGCCATCTCGGCCGCTCTGTTCACCCTCTGGGTGGGCGGCATGTACACCCTCTTCGGCGGCGAGGGCCGCTCTTCGCTGCTCGCCACCTTCCAGCTCTTTCTGGCCGCCGCCGGCTGGCTGGCCATCGATCGCCCCCTGCGCGCCCGGGTCGCCGCGATGACCGCCGAGCGCATCAACCGCTCCGGCCGCCGCCTCGAAGAGACCCTCACCGAGGTCGACACCACCCTTGTAAAGGTCCACAGCGTCGAGGCCCTCGCCCAGACCCTGCTCGGCCGCCTCGTCGCCAGCGGCCGCAGCCCCCTGGCCAGCCTCTACCTCTGGGAGCCCGAGCGCGGCGCCTGGCGGCTCCAGGCCGTACGCGGCCAGCCCGACCAGCCGCTGATGGGCGTCATCGGCAACCGCGCCTTTGTAGATGGCCTGCACCAGCGCACCGTTCACCGCGAGGCCCTCCGCCGCCAGATCGAGCGCGGCGCCACAGGGGCCGAAGAAGACCGCGACCGCCTGCGCATCTTGGACGCGATGGACTCCGACCTCGCCATCTCCATCCTCTCCGGCGATCAGGTGCTCGGCTGGCTCAACCTCAAGCACGAGGCCTGGAGCGACGGCTTCTCCCAAGAAGAGGTCCGCCGCCTGCTGCGCACCGCCGACCTCGCCGCCACCCAGCTTGAAAACCTCTCCGCCTTCGCCCAACTCGAAGAGCAGCACCGCCTCGCCGCGCTGGGCACGATGGCGGCCGGCCTCGCCCACGAGATCCGCAACCCCCTGGCCGGCATCAAGGGCGCCGCCCAGTTCATCAAGACCGCCGACCCCGCCACGCCGGCCAGCGAGGTGGCCGACTTCCTCGACATCATCGTGTCGGAGGCCGACCGCCTCAATGGCGTGGTCACCCAGTTCCTCGACTATGCGCGCCCCCTCGACATCCGCGCCGCCCCCACCGCCGTGGGCCCCCTGCTGGAGCGCCTCGTCGACCTCCTGCGCGCCGAGGGCCTGCCCGCCGCGGTCACCCTGCAGATCGAGGCCTCGGCCGATCTGCCCCGGGTGGAGGTCGACCCCGACAAGCTGCACCAGGTGCTGCTCAACCTCGCCCGCAACGCCCTTCAGGCCGTCGGCCCCCGGGGCGCCATCCGCCTGCGCGCCCAACTCACCGAGCGCGACGGCCCCCGCCGCCACGCCGCCGCCCTGGAGATCGCCGTCATCGACGATGGGCCCGGCATCGACGCGCTCGACCTCGACAAGCTCTTCATCCCCTTCTTCACCACCAAGCGCGACGGCACCGGCCTCGGCCTCGCCATCAGCCGCCGCCTCGTCGAGGCCCATGGCGGCGAGCTGACCGTGCGCAGCAAGCCCGGCAAGGGCAGCACCTTCAGCGTGCGCCTGCCCCTCGCTGCTCGTCCAGACCCCGCAGCAGGGCCCCCGCCCGCACTTCCGCCGACCAGCGCACCGACGCCGGCAGCGGGGCAATAAGCCGCTCCAGCCCCGACCAGAGGGCCTCCACCCGGCACTCATGGGCCAGATCCGCCGGCCGCGGGTGGCCCTCGCGAATCCAGTCCCGCTCCTGGGCGGTGGCCCCCTGCAGCAGGGCCTCTGGGGCATGCACCGCGACAGCCGCGGCGCCCAGCACATCTTCGAAGACCCGCCGCGCCCGGGGCACATGGTAGGCGCTGGTGACCACCAGCAGTCGACCCACCCCCCGCGCCCCGACGAGGCGCCGCGCCCCCAGGGCCTCTTCGCGGGTGGAGCGGGTCTGCCGCTCGGCCACCACCACCCCCGGCGCCACGCCCAACGCGGCGAGCAGCCCCACCACGATGTCCGAGCCCGCCACCGGCTGACCGCGCAGGGGGGCCTCCAAGGTCCAGGCCTCTGGCACGCCGCGGCGCAAGGCCACCGCCGCCCCGGCCGACCGCGCCCGCAGCTCGCGCAGGGCCCGCTCGGGGTCGCGGCGCAGCTCCTTGCCCAGGATCAGCACGGCGTCGAAGCGAAGGCCGCTCACGCTTCGCCCGGCTCCGCCGGGGTGACGATCGCCTTCTGGTACTGGTGAATCACCCGCTTCGTGCGCACCACCTCGTCTTCGGGCACCAGCAGCACCCCCCAGACGCCCTGGGCGTCGAAATTGGCGGCCGAGTCTTCGCCGCCGCGCACCATCCAGTGGATGCCCCGCTCGGTGAGCAGCTCGCCGATGATCGCCTTGTCGACCGGCGACTCGAAGACATACACGGGGATCAGCTCCTCGTCATCGAGGTCTTCGCGCAGGGCCGCCCGCACCCGCGCCTCTTCGGGGGAGAGCGTGGGGCGCCCACAGTCGGGGCAGATCAGGGGCTCGGGGGGCACGAAGTCGGCCCGGCAGTGCAGGCAATGGCGCATGGGCACCTCCGCGCCCTCCCTACCCCGCCGCCCCGCCGGCCGGCCTGACCGGCGACACCGCAAGCTCAGGGCAGGGCGAGCTGATCCCCAACCTCGATCAGGTGCGGGCTGGCCAGCCGATCGCGGTTGGCCTGCCAGATGTCCTTCCACCGCCCGGCGTCGCCCAGCTCGCGGCCGGCGATCACGCTCAGCGTGTCGCCCTTCTGAACGGTGACCATCTTCTGCGGCGCCCCGCTCTTCGGCGCCGCGCTGGCCGCCACCGTGGCCCCCCCCGACAAAAAGCGCCGGATCGCCTCGCCATACTTGTCCGAGCCCGTGAAGCGCACGATGCCCTCGTTCACCTTGTCGAGCAGCTCCGGCTCGGTGTCGCGCACCGCCACGGCGTAGTGCATTTCGTTCAGGTTGTAGCGGGCAAAGCGCGGCGCCTCTTTGCCCGTGTTGGCCGCCACCCAGGCCCGCAGCTCGGCCGCCGCGTAGGGGTAGTCGTAGACAAAGCCATCCATCTTGCCGGCCGCCAGCGCCTCGATGTAGCCATCCTGCATCTCCACCAAGGCGCCGGCGTCGGGCACGAGGCGCTGCACCTCGGCCCGGGCCGCCGGATCGGCGAAGACCCCCACCGTGCGCCCGGCGAGGTCCTCCAGCCGGCGCACCGGCGAGTCGCCCGGCACCATCAGGGCGAGGCCATAGTCGAGGTAGGAGACCGACCAGGCGAGCCCCGGATCGTCGGTGGGGGCGTAGCCGGAGATCACCACGTCGATCTCCTTGCTGGCGCGCAGCATCTCGGGCAGCTCGGCGTACTTTCCATGCACGAGCTTGACGTCGGGCACCCCCACCGCGAGCGCCACCCACTTGGCCACCTCATAATCGAAGCCATCGGGCTTTCCCGCCGCGTCGGGCAGGTACATCGGCGGCGTCCCTGCGCCATTCTCGCCCAGGTCCATCGCCACCACCAGGGTGCCCCGGCCCAGGACCCGATCGAGGGCCGGCGACGCCGCCTCGGCCTCGGGCTCCGGCTCGGCTACCGCCGCCACCTCTTCTTCGGGGGTGGCCCCGCCTGCGCAGGCGAGGAGCAGGCCGCCCGAGGCGGCGAGGGACAGGAGCAGGGTTCGGCGGTGCATGGCGTCTCCAGGAGCGAGCCCCCTCCTATCTCCCCGCCGGGCCCTGCCGCCGCTACACTGGCGCCATGCGCCTGCTCCTCGCCCTCCTGATCGCCTGCGCCGACCCGAGCCACCCGGCCGGATCGAAGGCCCCCCGCGACTCCAGCCCCCGCCCCGCCGGGGAGACCGGCCCCAGCGGGGAGACCGGCCCCGACAGCGCCGATCCATCCACCCCGCCCTGGAGCGACGACGCCTGCCAGGGCCTCGACCTCGGCGACGACCCCTTCGCCGCCGACATCGCCGCCTTCGCCGACGACACACCGCCCACCGGCGGCCTCCTCGCGGTGGGCTCGTCGACGATCCGCCGCTGGCGCACCTTTCAGCGCAGCCTCCCCGCTTTCGATCCGCTCCAACGCGGCATCGGCGGCGCCCGCCTCACCGACCTCATCCAGCACCAGGGCAGCCTCCTCCACGCCTCGGCCCCCGCCGGCCTGCTCCTCTTCGCCGGCACCAACGACATCGCCGATGGCCGCAGCGTCGACGCCGTGCTGCAAGCCTGGCGCTGCCTCGCCCAGGGCGTGTTGAGCCAGCCCCACACGCCCATCCTCTACACCATCGGCATCACGCCCACGCCGGCCCGATGGGCCCTTTGGGAGAGCGCCGCCGCCTTTAACGCCGAGGTCGCGCGCCTGAGCGCCCTGCACCCCCGCCTGCGCTACATCGACAGCCCCGCGCCCTTTCTGGCCACCGGCAGCCCGCCCAGCGCCAGCCTCTTCGTCGAAGACGGCCTGCACCTCTCCGAGGCCGGCTACCAACTGTTCACCGACTCCGTGCTCGCCGCCACCTCCGGCGACCTCCCCCTGGCCTCCACCCCCCTCCCCGCTGGGCCGCCCGCCGGCAGCTACCTTCGGGTCGATCTCGGCCCCACCAACCCCGAAGACGGGCTCCCCGCCCCTTCCATCGACGGCTTCGGCATCCACTGGAACACCGCCGCCTGGGCCCCCGGCGGCGCCCAGATCCTCGCCGGCCGCGCCCGCCGCGGTCTGGTCACCACCACCGGACTGTCCACCCAGGTCAGCCTGACCGTCTCGGGCGGCCTGCGCAGCAACGGCCTGCGCAATGGCGGGCTCACCACCCCCGACGGCGCCCTGCTCGGCACCCTCGCCGTGCCCGAGGCCACCGCCGACTTCGTCTACAGTGGCGATCCCGACGATCCCGCTGGCCTGACCCTGGGTGGACTCGACCCCGCGGCGACCTACACCCTGCGGCTCTTCGCCAGCCGGGCCACCGAGGAGGAGCGCCGCACCAGCACTTTCACCGTCTATGGAAGTGGAGATCCTGTCGTGGGCAGCCTGCTCACGAGCGG
>JBEIQK010000080.1:0-13816 GCA_040376505.1 Alphaproteobacteria bacterium
CGCCGACCTCCAAGATCTGATGCGACCGCGCAGCCTGCCAATCGGCCTCGGCCTCCTGGTCCTTCTGTGGACCATCAACAGCACGCCGCGCCTGTGGTCGCTCCTCACCTTTGTCCTCCTGGCCCTCCTGTGGCGCCGCGGGAGCCGCTCATGATCGCCGCGCTCTTTGCCCTCCTCGGTTCGGTCGCCCTGGCCCAGGGCGAGGCCGAGCTCCAGCAGGCCGCCGACGCCAATTTCGACGCCGTGATGATGCAGAACGAGGGCCAGGCCCTGGGCTATGTCAGCGGAGGCAACGCCGCCGAGGCGCCGCCCCGGCCCGCGCCGCCGGTGTCGGATCCGGCGCCGGCCACCGAAGGCACCGTTCACCTGCCCCTGGCGCGCTACGACGCCCTGCGGGCCTTGCTTGAACAGAGCGCTGCCCCCGCGCCCCAAACCGGCCTCGTGGTGCTGGGCTCCAGCAGCTACAGCGGGGAGGCCGTGCCCGGCGGCCTCTCCCTGCGCCTGGAGCTGCAGATCACCCTGCGCGGGCCGGGGCGCTGGAAGACGGTGCCCCTGATCGGCGAAGAGGTGGCGGTGCGCTCGGCGCGCAGCCTGAACGGTCCGATCGCGCTCGGTCACCAGTCGGGCTACCATGTCTGGGTCACCGACGCGGTGGGCGAGATCTCGCTCACCCTCGACCTCTTCGTGCCGGCCCGCGGGCCGCGGGGCTCGCTGGAGTACGACTTTCTGGTCGCCCGCACGCCGATCACCCGCTTCGCCTGTCACTTCGACGCGGCCGGGCTGGAGCCTCGCCTCGAGACCGCCGTGCGGGCCGAGGTCACCGCCGGAGCCCAGGGCACCGACCTGATGGCCTGGCTCAATCCGACCAGCCGCATCCACCTTGTCGGCTTCAAGCAGCAGAGCGAGAGCGCCGGGCTCACGGCCCGCCTCTACGCCGAGAGCCTGCACCTGCTCAGCCTGAGCGAAGATCGGGCCGATCTGTTCACGGTCATTCGCTACAACATCCTGCAGGCCGGGGCCCAGCACTTCGACATCGCCATCCCGCCGGGCTGGAGCCTCGTCTCGGCCGAGGGAGCAGGCGGCCTGCGCGTCACCGCCGAGGCCCCCACCGCCGAGGGCACCCGCCTGCGCGGCGAGACGGCCTTCCCGATCCGCAGCGCCTACGAGATCTCCCTGCGCCTGGAGCGCGAGCTGCCCGAGCCCGGCGCGGAGCGCCTCTCCTTGTCGCCGCCCCAACCCCTGGGGGCCGAGCGGGAGTACGGCTGGATGGCCGTGGAGGCGGTGGGCAACCTGCGCGTCGAAGAAGAAGACCGCAGCGCCATCGCCGCGGTGGAGGTGCGCGAGCTGCCGCCCGAGATGGTGGAGAGCGCGGTGAGCCCGATACTGCGGGCCTGGCGCTACCACCAGCCCGGCGCCCGCGTCTCCCTGCTGGCCACCCCCCTGCCCGAGAGCAAGCTGGCCAGCGGCTCGATCGACCGCCTGGAGGCCAGCACGGTGATCTCCCCCGAGGGCGGCTCGCTCACGGCCTTGCGGCTGGTGCTGCGCAACCGCCTGCGCCACAGCCTCGCCCTGCGCCTGCCCGGCGGGATGGTGGTCAAGTCCAGCCGCCTCGACGGCGAGCCCTTCACGCCCTCCCGGCGTGACGACGGCGCCCTGCTGGTGCCGCTGCGCCGTTCGGCCGGCGAGAACCGGCCCCGGCCCTTTGAGATCGAGCTGCTCCTGGCCGAGCAGCAGCCGGCCTTCTCGCTGCTCGGGGTCCGCAAGCCCCAACTGCCCACGGTGGAGCTGCCGGTCTCGGCGGTGGACTGGGAGCTTTGGGCCCCCGCCAACAACCGCTACTCGGCCCCCGACGGGGCGGTGCACAACGCCGCGGGGCCCGGCGCCCCTGCCCTCACCGTCGGCAGCACCCTGCCCCGCAACGGCACAGCCCTGCGCTACACCCGCAGCCACCTCGCCGCCGATCAGCACCTCGACGTCTCCTTCTGGTTCGCCCGGGGCTGGCTGCTGCTCCCCCTGCGCCTGCTCGCCGGGCTCGGCCTCCTGGCGCTGGGCGCCGCCCGCGGCCTCGCCACGCCACGGCGCCTCGCGGGGATGGTGCCCCTGGCCGGCCTGCTCTACCTGCTCGGCCACCGCGGCTGGATCGTCGCGCTGCCCCTCCTCGGCCTCGCCGGGGCGCGGCTGCGGGAGCTCGGCGTGGAGGGACTGCGGGCCGCCTTCTCCGCCGCCTTCGATCGCAGCGCCGAGCCCGCGCCGGGGAGCTGGCGGGCGGTGGGCTGGGGCGGCAAGCTCCTGCGCCTGGCGGTGGGGCTGCCCCTCGGTCTGGCCCTGCTGGGCGCGCTGCTCGACCTGCTGCGCACCGCCTTGCGCCCGGTGGGCGGCTGAGGGAGATACAGCAGCGCCCCCGTGCGTGGAGGATTCCGTGGCCCGCTACATGACCCTCGAAGGCTTTCAGGCGATTCAGGCCGAGCTCGACCGCCTGTGGAGCAAGGAGCGGCCCGATGTGGTCGCCCAGGTCACGGCCGCCGCCGAGATGGGAGATCGCTCGGAGAACGCCGAGTACATCTACGGAAAAAAGCGCCTGCGCGAGATCGACAGCCGCCTGCGCTACCTCGGCAAGAAGGTGGAGGGCGTCACGGTGGTGAACCTCGCCGAGCAGGTGACGAGCCCGGTGGTCAAGTTCGGCGCGGTGGTGGTGGTCGAAGACGAGGACGGCGAAGAGAAGACCTGGCGCCTCGTGGATCAGGACGAGGCCGACGTGGCCCGGCGCCGCATCAGCGTGCAATCCCCGATCGGCAGGGCCTTATTGGGCAAGCGGGTGGGGGATGTCGTGGAGATCGACCTGCCCCGGGGGCGCACCTCGCTGGAGCTGCGCGGCCTGCGCTATGGGCCGGGGGAACCGGGCTAAACCGTCTTTCTGCAATCGACATGGGGAGGGCCCCCCCGAAAGATCGGCGACCTGTGCTACAGGTCGGGGGGCTTGATTCCGACAGGAGATTCGCTGACCTCGGTCAGGCGGCCCACACTTCCCCTTGGATTCAGGCGGCGTGTGTCCGTTGACCCGGTCCACCAGACAAGGAAGCCCCGCCCATGCGCAACAACGGTCCGGTCACCCAACGGGAAGTCCCCTTCGGCGATGACGATCTGATCATCTCCCGCACCGACCTCAAGGGCCTGATCACCTTCGTCAACCCCACCTTCATCCGCATCTCGGGCTTCACCTGGGAGGAGCTGCAAGGAAAGCCGCACAACATGGTGCGGCACCCCGACATGCCGACGGAGGCCTTCGCCGACCTCTGGGCCACGGTGAAGAGCGGCCGGCCCTGGACCGGCATGGTGAAGAACCGCTGCAAGAACGGCGACCACTACTGGGTCTTCGCCGATGTGACCCCGCTGCGGCAGGACGGGCAGGTGGTGGGCTACGTCTCGGTGCGCTCCAAGCCCACGCGCGAGCAGGTGCGCGACGCCGAGGCGCTCTACGCCCGGCTGCGACTGGGACAGGGCCCCAAGCGAGACCTCGCCTGGTTCCTGAACAATGTGCAAGCCGGCAGCTTGATGACCGGCACCACCCTCCTCGCCGGCGCCGCCGCCATCGCCAGCCTCGCCGGGGCGCCGATCCCCGCCGCCCTCTGCGCCGCCGGCGCCGCTGCGCTGAGCCTGTGGACCCGCAGCCGCACCCTGGAGCCCCTGCGCGAGCTGGAGGCGGCCCTGCTCACCGGCGGGCCGGAGTCGCGCCTCGAGAACCTGCGCAAAGACGAGGTGGGGCGCGCCAGCGCCGCCTACAACGTGTCCAGCGGTCGCTTCAACCGCGTCATCCGCGAGCTGGCCCGCACCAGCCGCGTCCTGGTCGATGAGGCGGCCCGGGTCTCGGCGGCGGCCGAGGAGATGAGCACCACCACCATGCACATCGCCCAGAGCTCCGAGCGACAGAAGGAGCGGGTGGAGACCCTGGCCAACGCCATGCAGTCGCTCACCGCGGCGATCGAGCAGGTGGCGATTCACGCCCGGGCCAGCGAAGAGCGGGCTGGCCTCGCCTACCGCACCACCCAGGAAGGCGAGCAGCGCGGCAACGAGCTCACCCGCAGCATCGGCGAGATCCGCACCAGCACGATGAGCATGGTCTCGGCGGTCGACACAATTCACGATCTGGCCAGCCAGACCGGCCTCCTCTCCCTCAACGCCACGATTGAGGCGGCCCGCGCCGGTGAGGTGGGCAAGGGCTTCGCCGTCGTCGCCGCCGAGGTGCGCAAGCTGGCCGAGCGCTCTTCGGGGGCTGGCACCGAGATCCAAAGCCTGATCGAGCGCTGCGACACGGCGGTGGCCCAGGGGGTGCAGACCAGCCGGGCCACGGTCGACGACTGGAAGGGCGTGCGCGAAAAGGTGAGCGAGGTCGATCAGATGACCCGGGAGATCAGCCGCACCACCCAGCTCCAGGCACAAACCACCAGCGACGTGGCCCGCCAGATCGCCGCCAGCAGCGAAGACATCGCCTCGGGCGCCACCGCCTCCAACCAGATGGCCTCGGCCGCCTCGGAGATCGCCCGCACCGCCGCCACCCTGGAGGATGTCTCGCGCGGCCTGCTGCTGACGGTTGAGCAATTCGCCTGATCGATGGTGTGTTGCAATGATACCAGGGGGCCCGCGTAGCGGAGTCCTCATGGATTCACCCCTCCTCCTCGCCCTGCTGGCGCCCCCCACTGTGGCCTACACCATCCTGTTGGCGCTCTGCGCGCTCTACTGGTCGATGGTGATCATCGGCGTGGCCGATCTCGACGGCTCCGATGGCGCCAGCCACGGCGTTGAAGGGCTGGTGGGCGCCGCCAAGGGCAGCGGCGAGGCCCTCGACGGCATCGTCGGCGTCGCCAAAGGCAGCGGCGAGGTCCTCGATGGGGCCATCGGCGCCGCCAAGGGTGCCCACGCCGATCTCGGCGATGTGGGCGTGTTCAGCAAGGTCTTCAGCGCCTGGCGGGTGCGCGGCGTGCCGGTCACAGTCTCGCTCAGCCTGCTGGCCTTGGCCGGCCTCTTCCTCAGCACGTTGCTGCTCGATCTTCTCCGCCCCCTGCTGCCCAGCCTTGGCGCCCAGGCGGCGGCGGGGATCGGCTCGCTCCTCGGCGGCGGCGCCTTCGCCCGCCTCGCCGCGAGCCCCCTCGCCGGCTTCTTCGAGGTCCGCCATGGCACCCGGCGGGCCGCCCTGCTCGGCCAGACCGCCACCCTCGCCACCGGCTGGGTCAACGCCGAATTTGGCCAGGCCGAGCTCAAAGACGGCGGCGCCGGCCTGCTGCTGGCGGTGCGCTTTGACCAGCCCAATGACCTCAAGAAGGGCGACCCCGTGCTGCTGGTTCACTATGACACCGCCCGCCAGGCCTACATCGTCGAGCCTTTGCACCCACCCTCCCCCGCCGCTTCGGCCACCCCCCTCCGCACCCCACCCCAACGGGAGCTCTCATGAGTCTTGAACTTGTCGCTGTCCTCATCATCTTCTCGGCGCTGCTGCTGGTCGGCATCGGCGTGTTGGTCGCCCGCTGCTACCGCCAGGTAGAGCAGGGCCAGGCCCTCATCATCAACAAGATGAGCGGCGAGCCCGTGGTGACCTTTGGCGGCGCGGTGGTGTACCCGATCATCAACAAGGCCGAGGTGATGAACATCTCGGTAAAGACAATCGAGATCGAGCGCCGCGGCCAGGAGGGCTTGATCTGCAAAGACAACATCCGCGCCGACATCAAGGTCACCTTCTTCGTCCGGGTCAACAAGACCGTCGAAGACGTGCTCAAGGTCGCCCAGGCCATCGGCTGCGAGCGGGCCAGCGACCAGAACACCCTCGAAGCGCTCTTTGTCGCCAAGTTCTCCGAGGCCTTGAAGACGGTCGGCAAGCGGCTTGAGTTTGAAGAGCTCTACACCCAGCGCGACAACTTCAAGGATCAGATCATCGAGGTCATCGGCCGCGACCTCAACGGCTATGTCCTCGAAGACGCCGCGATCGACTTCCTTGAACAGACCCCCCTGTCCAAGCTCGACAAGGAGAACATCCTCGACGCGCAGGGCATCCGCAAGATCACCGAGATCACCACCCAGCAGAACGTGAAGACCAACGACCTTCGCCAGACCGAGCGCAAGGCCCTGGGAAAACAGAACCTGGAGGCCGACGAGGCGGTGATGGAGCTCGAGAAGCGCCGGGCCGACGCCGCCGCCCGCCAGAAGCGCGAGATCGACTCGATCCAGTCGCGGGAGTCCAATGAGGCCGCCCGGGTGAAGACCGAAGAAGAGAAGAAGGCCAAGATCGCCGCCGTGAAGGCCGATGAGGAGCTCAAGCTCACCGAAGTGGCCCGGGCCCGCCAGATCGAGATCGCCGAGAAGGACCGCCAGCGCGTCATCGCCATCAAGTCCGAGCAGGTCGAGAAGGACCGCCAGCTCGAAGTGCTGGTGCGCGAGCGCGAGGTGGAGCTCAACCGCATCGACAAAGACAAGGCCCTCGAAAAAGAGCGCAAGGAGATCGCCGATGTGGTGCGCGGCCGCATCGTCGTCGACCGGGCGGTGGCCGAAGAAGAGGAGCGCATCAAGACCCTGCGCACCAACGCCGAGGCCGAGCGCAAGAAGCAGGTGACCATCATCGCCGCCGACGCGGCGGCCACCGAGAAGCTGGTGGCCCAGATCAAGGGCGCCGAGGCCAGCGAGAAGGCCTCCGAGCACAAGGCCCGCGAGCGCATCACCCTGGCCAACGCCGCCCTCGACGCCGCCACCAAGGAGAGCCAGGCCAAGGTGCGCTTGTCGGAGGGCATGGCCGCCGAGGCCGCCACGCCCGGCATCGCCGAGGCCCGCGGCAAGGAGGCCCTGGCCCAGGCCTACAAGAAGCAGGGCTTGATCGAAGCCCGCGTCACCCGCGAGAAGATGCTGGCCGAGGCCGAGGGCTCCGAGAAGAAGGGCCTCGCCGAGCTGCGTGTGCGCGAGGCCGCCATCTCCCTCGAAGAGCGCGAGGGTGCCGTCAAGGCCGGCATCACCACCGCCGTCGGCAACGCCGAGTCCGAGTCCCTGCGCTCCCGCATGTTCGCCGAGGCCGCCGGTCGCGAAGCCGGCGCCGTGGCCATCGAGAAGGTCGCCCTGGCCGAGGCCCGCGGTATCCAGGAGAAGATGCGCGCCGAGGCCGTGGGTCTGTCGGAGAAGCTCACTGCGATGAAGCAGATGGAGGGGGCAGCCCGGGCCCACGAGGAATTCCGCCTCACCCTGGAGAAGGACCGCGCCGTGCAGCTCGCCACCGTGGACGCGCGCATCAAGATGGCCGAGGCCCAGGCCCGGATCCTGGCCACCGCCTTCGAGCACGCCCAGATCAAGATCGTCGGCGGCGAGAGCGCCTTCATCAACCAGTTCACCCGCGCCGCCGCCTTTGGTGAGACGGTGGAGGGGGTGATGGATCAGTCGCCGGTGGTCAAGCAGATCGTCGAAGGTGTGATGGAGGGCGGCCCGGTGAGCGACACGCTGAAGACCGCGAGCCTCGCCGCCCTGCTCACCCGCTTCATCCAGGGCAGCGAGGGCCCCGCCAAGGAGAAGCTCGAGCAGCTCCTCGACAAGGCCCGCAAGCTCGGCGTGGACACCGTGACCGGTGGTGTTGACCATGTCCGCTGAGAAAGAGGGCGGACCGAGCCTGGACGCCGGCGGCAATTACGCCGTCATTCGGGCTCGCTTGGAGCAGAACACCGCCGAGCTGCGGACGCGGGCCGAGGCTGTCAACCAGCGTCGCCGCGCCCTCTTCGGCGGCCAGGAGCTGGCCATCATCGGCAACGAGCGCGTGCGCACCGAGCACAACTGCGCGCCGCGCAACCTCGTACAGGTGAACGGTCGGCTCCTGTTCGGCTACAATGTCCAGTTCGCCCTCAAGAAGCAGGTGGCGGTGAGCGATGTCTTTTCGCTCCACGCCTGCGCGGAGACCGAAGGGGGCCTCGATCTCTCGGCCTTGCCGGCCAGCGAGATCGGCGGCCTCCTCGATGATCCGCGCTTTGTGAATGAGTTCCAGGAGCTGTACCAGTATTACGTCGACGCCCGCCTCGTGGTGGTGCGCCACGTCGGCAGCAAGCTCCTGGCCGTCTTTCGAACCGGCAAGGGCGACAATGACATCCGCGTCTTTCGCTGGAGCCTCTCGCCGGGCAGCCCCCCGGTCTACATCGACAACCGCGGCGAGAAAGACCACACCCGCCCCGCCCAGCAGGACTTCGCCTGGACCGAGGCCAGCCGCGACGACCACATCCTCGGCCGCCACCCGCACATCAACATCCTCGACACGGTCTTTGTCGAGACGATCGGCGGCGATCTGACCATCAAGATCGAGGACAACACCAACACCGGCCAGGGCATCTACGCCGAGCCGGTGGACGACCGCACCCAGTCCCTCGACGACGCCAACGTGGCCTACGCCAAGGTGGGCGGGCTCATCCTGCTCAAGATCCGGCCCTTTGGCGAGGCCAACTTCCGCTACCTGGTCTACAACACCCGCAGCAAGTCGGTCACCCGCATCGACGCCATCGGCCGGGCCTGCCTGCAGCTCCCCGAAGAGCACGGCATCATCTTTCCGGGCGGGTACTATCTACAAAACGGCGCCGTCAAGCTCTTTGACGGCGACACCACCGGCCTGCGCTTCAAGCGCGTCGTCAAGAGCCCCAATGGCGAGGATGTTCTGTACATCTTCGATCGGGAGGAGGCCGGCACCTATGTGCTGCTGCCCTACAACCTGATCCGCCAGGAGGTGTCGAACCCCATCGCCGCCGCCGGCTACACCTTCTTCGACGACGGCCGGATGCTGCTCCTCAAGTCGGAGGGCGACGAGCCGGTGCGGGTTCACCCGATCCAGATCTGGCGCACCCCCTTCTGTTCAGAGACCTGGGCCGCCGCCCACAGCAAGGGCGACGGCAGCTACCTCGCCCGGGTGGGCAATGGCGACCTCGTGCGCGGCCTCTCCGAGCTGCTGGCCCTCGGGCGGGCGGTGGAGAACCTGAGCCCCAGCCGCCTCGTGTACGAAGACCTGATCAAGGCCGCCACCCGGGCGCTTGACAACCTGCACTGGCTCGGCCACGCCGAGGCCGGCGGCCTGCGCGACACGGTCGACACGATCCGCAAGAACGCCGAGCTGATCATCGACGAATTCGAGAAGCTGGTCGCGATGCAGCAGAGCGCGCGCAATCAGCTCGCCCGCGCCACCGAATCCTGGGCCGAGCAGCGCCGCGGCCTGCGCCCCGACGAGCTGGCCAGCGTCTCGGCCTTCATGGGTGCGCTGACCGGCCTGCGCCAGACCCGCGGTCACCTGATCAGCCTGCGCGAGGTGCGCCACATCGACCTCCCCGCGATCGACACAATGGAGGCCGAGGTCGTCGCCGCCTTTGACAGCGTCTCGGCCGCCGCCGTGGTCTTTCTCAGTCGCCCCGACTCCCTGGTGCCGCTCCAGGGCGAGCTCGATCAGCTCCTCACCGACATCGAGGCCACCACCAAGGTGGTCGACATCAAGCCCAAGGCCGCCCGCCTCGCCGAGGTGGCCACCGGCGTGACCCTGCTCATCGAGGTGGTGAGCGGGCTGCAGGTCGAAGACCCCACCGTGCGCACCGCCATCCTGGAGCGCATCTCCGACGTGATGGGGCATAACAACCGGGTGCGCGCCGTGCTGGAGGCCCGCGGCAAGGAGCTCCGGGGCAAGGAGGCCCGGGCCGAGTTCGGCGCCCAGTGGAAGCTGCTCGGTCAGTCCACCGCCAACGCCATCGCCAGCGCCGACACGCCTGAGGCCTGCGATGAACAGTTGGGCCGGGTGCAGGTCGCCCTGGAGGAGCTCGACGCCCGCTTTGGCGAGTTCGATGACTACCGCACCCAGCTCATCGACAAGCGCGAGGAGGTGCTCGAAGCCTTCTCCGCCCGCCGCCAGGCCCTGGTCGACGAGCGCAACCGCAAGGTGATGGGGCTCTTCTCCGCCGCCGAGCGCATCCTCGAAGGGGTCACCCGCCGCGCTTCGACCTTCAAGGACGACGACGCGCTCAACGCCTGGTTCTCCTCCGACCCGATGATCAGCCGCCTGCGCGGGCTGGGCGAGCAGCTCGCCACGCTGGGCGACAACGTGAAGAGCGAAGAGCTGCAGAGCCGGCTCAAGGCCGCCCGTCAGTCGGCCCAGCGCCTGCTGCGCGACAAGACCGATCTGTTCACCGACGGCAGCGACCTCATCTCGCTCGGCAACCACCGCTTCAGCGTCAACCGCACCGCCGTGGAGCTGGTGGTGGTGCCCCGCGGTGAGGGCATGGCCCTGCACTTGAACGGCACCGACTTCTTCGAAGCCGTGAGCGACGCCGACTTTGTGCAGACCCGCGACTTCTGGGGCCAGACGATGGCCAGCGAGACCGAGACGGTCTACCGCGCCGAGCACCTCGCCGCCTCGCTGCTCTTCGCCGCCGAGCGCGGCGAGGGCCCCCACAGCATCGAGTCCCTCTCGGCCCTGCCCGAAGGGGATCTGGCCGCCTTCGTGCGCAGCACCGCCGCCGAGCGCTATGACGAAGGCTACGAGCGGGGCGTCCACGACGCCGACGCCGCTGCCATCCTGCGCAGCCTGCTCAACCTTCGACAGGCCGCCGGGCTGCTCCGTTTTCCCGCCGCCGCCCGCTCGCTCGCAGTGCTCTTCTGGGCCTTCTTTGACGAGCGCGAGCCCCGGGAGGCCTGGCACCGCCAAGCCCGCGCCATCGGCCGGATGTTGCAGGTGATGCGCGACGAGCGCGGCCTCACCGTGCTCGCCGCCACCCTGGCCGAGCGGATGGGCCGCTACTTCACCGCCGTGCTGCCGAGCCTCGCCCCCCTGGCCACCCCGCCCACCCTGGCCCTGGCCGGCCGCTACCTCGTCTTTGAGCTGATGGCCGAGCGGCCGCGCTTCCTCGTCTCCGCCGACGCCCTGGCCCTGCGCGACGGGCTCTTCGTCGCCCTCGACGGCGCCGGCCTCCGCCTCGCCTTTGAAGAAGACCTGCGGGCCCTGGAAAACAGACCCGACGAGCGGGTGGCCCTCTGCGACGCCTGGCTCACCGGCTGGCTGACCGACCCGAGCCGGGCGCCCCTGGCCCACGCCCGCCTCGAAGCCCTGACCCTGCTCACCGCCGCCCGCCGCCTGGAGCGCGAGGGCTCCGTCGCCGCCCTCTCCGCCGAGGTGCCCGGCCTGCTCGGCCAGCACCCGCGGGTGGCCAACCGCACCCTGTCGCTGCGCCTCGACGAGGCCCTCGACCGCCTCGGCCGCCACCTGAACGAACGGGTGCCCGGCTTCGCCCGCTACCGCGCCGCCCGCAGCGCCCTGCTCAGCCGCGAGCGCAAGCGCCTGCGCCTCGACGAATTTGTGCCCAAGGTGATGACCACCTTCGTGCGCAACCGGCTCATCTCCGAGGTCTACCTCAAGCTGATCGGCGACAACCTCGCCAAACAGTTGGGCGCGGCCGGGGCCAACAAGCGCACCGACACCATGGGCATGCTTCTGCTCATCTCGCCGCCCGGCTACGGCAAGACCACCCTGATGGAGTATGTCGCCAGCCAGCTCGGCCTCATCTTCATGAAGGTGAACGGTCCCGCCCTGGGCCATGAGGTCACCAGCCTCGACCCCTCGGAGGCCCCCAACGCCACCGCCCGCCAGGAGGTGGAGAAGATCAACCTCGCCCTGGAGATGGGCAACAACGCGATGTTGTACCTTGACGACATCCAGCACACCCACCCCGAGCTGCTGCAGAAATTCATCTCCCTCTGCGACGGCACCCGGCGGATCGAGGGCGTGTGGAAGGGGGTCACCCGCACCTACGACCTGCGCGGAAAGAAGTTCTGTGTCGTCATGGCCGGCAACCCCTACACCGAGTCCGGCGCCCGCTTTCAGATCCCCGACATGCTGGCCAACCGCGCCGACACCTACAACCTGGGCGACATCCTGGGCGGCCGCGAGGATCTGTTCGCGCTCTCCTACGTCGAAAACTGCCTCGCCAGCAACGCCACCCTCTCTCCCCTCGCCGCCCGCGACCCCAAAGACCTGCACCGCCTCGTGGCGCTGGCCCAGGGGGCCGAGGTCGACACCGCCACCCTGTCGCACGCCTATTCGGCCGCCGAGCTGGGCGAGATCGTGAGCGTGCTGCGCCACCTCTTCGCTGTGCGCAACGTGCTGCTCAAGGTCAACGCCGAGTACATCCGCTCCGCCGCCCAGTCCGACGCCTACCGCACCGAGCCGCCTTTCAAGCTGCAGGGCAGCTACCGCAACATGGCCAAGATCACCGAGAAGATCGTGGGCGCCCTCACCCCCGCCGAGGTCGAGCGCATCATCACCGATCACTATGTCTCCGAGGCCCAAACCCTCACCACCGGCGCCGAGCAGAACCTGCTCAAGCTGGCCGAGCTGCGCGGCATCCAGTCGCCTGAACAAAAGGCTCGCTGGGAGGAGATCAAGGCCGGCTTCGCCCGGGCCCAGCTGATGGGCGGCAAAGAAGACGATCCAGTCACCCGCGTCACCGGCACCCTGCTGGCCCTCGGCAAGGAGATGGGCGGCGCCCGCGAGGCGATGACCAGCCAGCTCGCCGGCCTGCGCGAGGCCCTGCGCAGCCAGGGCGGCGTGGAAGACCAGCTCTCCGAGGTGTCGGGCGAGCTGCGCGCCCTGCGGATGGCCTACACCGCCCCCAAGCTGGCCCCCGAGGCCCCGACCGGGCCGGTCACCCCCGCCGAGCCCGCCTGGCCCGGCCCGCACCTCGAGGTGGCCGCCGAGGCCGATCTGCTGCTGCGCCACGCTGTGCTCCTCGAAGTACAGCGCGCCCTCGTCGCCCACGGCCGGATGCAGGCCCGGGCCGCCGAGCCCCTGCGCACCGCCGACCTGATCCTGGGCGCCACGATGCCGATCATGCGCGAGCTGACCGAACAGGTGGGCGAGCTGCTCACCGACCGCCTCGCCCCCGCCGAGCGCGACCAGGCCATCGACGAGCTGCGCCGCCGGGTCGCCCGGGCGATCAGCCGGCTCAGCGAGGTCGCGCCGCGGGCTTGACGAATCTGTTGCACAGTCGCCCCGCCCTCGGGCAACCTTGAGCGTGATCGAGGTGCCCATGGCCGTTCCCCGCCCGCCCATCGCCGCCGACGCCCTCTGTGGCGGACCCCTCCGCCAGGTCCCCCACCAGCTCCCCGAGGCCCCCGACCTCGCCGACAAGCCGCTGCTGGCCCTCCTCGCCGAGCGTCACACGCTGCATGCCGCCCGCCACGCCCCCCTCTCGGCCGCCGCCCGGGCCCGCCACACCCTGCGCACCGAGCAGCTCGACGACGAGCTGGCCCTGCGCAGCCTCTTCGAAGAGGCCGACCCGCGGCGCCTCGGCGCGCCCCTCGCCGGCCCCCAGGCCTGAGCGCCCCCCTCCCCGCGCCCGGGCCGAGGCCGATGTCCAGCGCCCTTGACCACCGCCTGCGCAGCCCGCGCGCCGCCGACCGCCTCGCCGCCCTGATGGCGATCGGCGCCGAGGGCCGCTTTGAGCTCGCCGAGGCCGTGCGCGCCCTCCTCGACGACGAGGCCCCCTACGTCTTCCTGCACCAAGGCGCCGAGACCCGCATCGCCGAGCTGCGCCTCGCCGCCCTCACCACCCTCCAGCAGCTCCACCGGGCCGCCGAGCTGCCCCTCTCCACGCGCCCCATCGCCGTGCGCAGCGCCACCCCCACCGACGTGGTGCTCGGCCTCGGCGACCTCTGGCTGCGCCGAATGGAGCCCGCCGCCGCCCGCGCCGCCCGCGCCGCCGCCGACGACTTCCTCGACGAGCGGGTGCGCCCCGACGCCGAAGAGCGAGCGGTGCTGCGGGCCTGGCGGGTGCTGGCCCAG
>JBEIQK010000244.1:0-8342 GCA_040376505.1 Alphaproteobacteria bacterium
CGGCCGCCCCTGCCCCTGCGCGGCGCGGTGGCGGCCTACCTGCACCAGGACGGTCGGGCCGCCCTCGATCCACTGGTGACCGTCGCGGGGCAGCTCCGCCGGGTGCTGGCCCTGCCCGGCGCCAGCGCCCAGTCCCCGGCGGAGATCCTGCGGCGGGCCGGCTTTTCGAGCCCGGAGACGGCGCTGCCGCTCTTTCCCTGCGAGCTGTCGGCCCGCGAGGGCAACCTCTGGGCCTGGCTGGCCCCGGCGCTCTGCATCCAGCTCGCTGTGGTGGGCACCCTGCTCGCCGCCGAAGGGGTGCGCGATGGCGGATGAGCTCGTGGTGGAGGGCCTCGTCGTGGAGGCCGCGGGCCGGCGCATCGTCGACGGCGTCAGCTACACGCTCGTCGCCGGGCAGATCCTCGCCCTGGTCGGCGCCAGCGGCTCGGGAAAGACCCAGTGCGCCCGGGCGCCGCTGGGGCTGATCCGCGCCCAACCGGGGGTGGTGGCCGGCGAGATCCGGGCCCGGGTGGGTGAACAGACCTTCGGCCCCTTTGGCCCCGCGCGGCCGCCCCTGCCCCTGCGCGGCGCGGTGGCGGCCTACCTGCACCAGGACGGTCGGGCGGCCCTTGATCCACTGGTGACTGTAGAAGGGCAGCTCCGCCGGGTGCTGGCCCTGCCCGGCGCCAGCGATCGGTCTCCCGCGGAGATCCTGCGGCGGGCGGGCTTTTCGAGCCCACAGACGGCGCTGTCGCTCTTCCCCTGCGAGCTGTCGGGAGGCATGGCCCAGCGGGTGGGCGTCGCCTTGACGCTGGCGCGCAACAGCCGCTTTCTGCTCGCCGACGAGCCCACCACCGGCCTGGACCCCACCGTTCAGCAGGTGGTGGTGGAGGGCCTCGCCGCCCTGGCCCGCAGCGGGGTGGGGGTTCTGTTCATCACCCACGACCTGCGACTCGCCGCCCGCTTCGCCGACAGCCTGCTGATCCTCGACGAGGGGCGGGTCGTGGAGCGGCTGGATCCCCGGTCACTGGCGGCGGCCCAGTCGGTGGCAGGGCGGCGGCTGGTCGAGTCGCTGATCGCGCTCGATGGACGATCCTTGTGAGCGGCGCGCCCCTCCTCTCGCTGCGCGGTCTCCGGCACCACTTTCGTCGGGGACTGTTCGGGCGGCCCGATCCACTGCCCTCCCTCGATGAGGTCGATCTGGAGCTGCTCCCCGGCGAGGTGGTGGCCCTGATCGGCGAGAGCGGATCGGGGAAAACGACCTTGGGCCGGGTGGGGCTCGGTCTGATCACGCCCACAGCCGGCGAGCGGCGCCTGCTCGGCGAGCCCTTGGGCCCCGGTGGCCCCGGGGCCGCCCTGCGTCGTCGGGCCCAGCTCCTCTACCAGAACGCCGACGCCCACCTCAATCCCGGCCTCAGCCTGCGCGCGGCGGTCACCGAATCGGCCCGCCTGCACCGCCCGGCGGAGGAGCCCGCCGCCGTGGTCGACCGGGTGCTGGCTGCCGTGGGCCTCCGCCACCGCATCGACGCCCGCCCCGACCGCCTGAGCGGCGGAGAGCGGCGCCGGGCCGGCATCGCCCGGGTGCTGGTGGCCGATCCCGACCTGCTGGTGGCCGATGAGCCCACCTCCGGCCTCGACGCCGGTCTGCGCGGCGAGATCGTCCACCTGCTGCTCGCCCGTCACACGCCCCAGCGCGGCCTGCTGCTCATCAGCCACGATCTGCCGGTGGTGCGCTTCGCCGCCCAGCGGGCCCTCGTGATGCTGGCCGGGCGGGTGGTGGAGTCGCTGCCCGTGCGCGCCCTGGGCGCGGGACCGCACCACCCCTACACCGCGGCCCTGCTGCGCGCCGCGGAGCTCGGCCCCACGGGCCTCTTGGACGTGACGCCGGCCGGGAGGGGTGTGCAGGGCTGCCCCTTTGTGGGACCCTGTCCCCAGGCCCGTCCCGCCTGCGCCACCCACCGCCCGGCCCTCACCGCGGTGGCCCCTGATCACCTCATCGCCTGCCCAGTCGTGGGGAGCCCTGCTTGACCACCCTCCTCCTGCTCTCGTCGCCCCTCGTCTTCGCTGCGCCGGCGGGGCCCACCTCGGCCTCCCGCGACGCTGCTACCCACGTCGCCCAGGCCCGCCTCTCGATCAAGAAGGGCTGGTGGGAGGACGCCGCCCGCGAGCTGGACCTCGCCCTGGCGGCGCCGGACGGCCCGCGCTCCTTCGAGGCCCACTGGCTGCGGGCCAAGGTGGCCTGGGAGCTGGTGGACTACGACACGGTGCTGCGCATGGCCACGGCCGCCCAGCCGCTCGCCCCCGATGAGGACAAGCGCGGCGAGGCCGCCCAACTGGCCACGCTGTGTCAGTCGAGCATGGGCGTGGTGGTGCTGAGCGGCCCGCGCGGCCAGAGCGCGGTGAAGCTCGGCCTGCCGGCGGTGATCTTCGATCCCGAGCTCAAGCGATATGCCGAGCGGGCCGCAGAACGCCTGGGCAAGGGCGCGGATTTTCCTCTGCGACTGGGGCTGCCGGCCGGCAGCTACACCGTGAACGGTGTCGCGGTGGAGGTCGCGGCCGGCGCGCAGTCCACGGTGGAGGTGGCCGGCAAGCCGATCGTAAAGGCCGAGACCCCCAATCCCACCCGCTTCGAGGTCGCCGGCGGGGTGGAGCTCCTCGGCGAGAGCGACGCCACCTTCACCCTGGCGCCAGCCACCCTCACCGAGATCGGCCTCACCCACCCCGTGGGCCCGCTGATCGTCGGTCTCTCCGGCGAATTGCGCTGGGCCAGCTACCTCTCCGACGGGGGCACGCTCTACCGGGCGCCGCTGGCCGGCGGCGGCGGCCTGCGCGTGGGCGTCGACCTGCTCCCCGATGGGCCCCTGACGGTGCGGGTGGCCGGCGCCCTGCGGGTGGGCCCCCAGGACGGCCTGCGCCTCGACTGTGACCCCACCACCGCCTGCAGCGGCGAGACCCGCGGCCTCGCGGTGGTGCCGGGGCTGGAGCTGTCGGCCGACCACCGGCCGGTCTCGGGCGAACGCCTGGGCATGGGCCTGCGCGTTGGGGTAGACGAGCACCTCTTTCTCGGCGAGGGAAGCGCGCTTGGCTTCCGCGTGCTGAGCAACCTGACCTACGCCTTGTGAAGCGGGAGCGCCGATGACCCTCACCCTCCTCCTCGCTGCCCCCCTCGCGCTGGCCGCCGCCAAGGCGATCAGCCCCAAGGTGGACGGCAACTGCCAGGCGCCGATCTGGTCGACCGACGGCGGAAAGCTGGCCTACGAGGTTAACTTTCACGACAAAAAGTCGGTGGAGCTCTATGTCTACACGCCGGGCACTGACAAGCCGGTGCGCGTCAAGCCCCCCGGCGGCGGCGGCAGCGCCACCACCGCTGGTTTCTCGGGGGCCGGCGGCGAGAGCGTGGCCCATGAGCTGACCTGGGCGCCGGCAAAGCTGGGGCTCTTTGTCTACGCCGGCTCCAACCCGGCCCGGGACTATGATCTGTACACCAGTCAGGGCTCCCCCCTCTCGCCCGCGCCGGGGGCCGACGGCAACCCCCACTGGTCGGCCGATGGCGCGCGGATCGTCTTCTCCAGCGCCCGCAGCGGCCAGGGCGATCTGTACTTGATCGACATCGCCCAGACCGACAAGCCGCCGCGCCAGCTCACCAGCTTTCCGCAGTCGAGCGAGCTGTATCCGCGCCTCTCTCCCGATGGCCGCTCGGTGGTCTATGTCGGCCGCAGCGCCCACGGCGAGAACCTCTTCGTCGTCCCCGACGTCAGCGCGCCCAGCATCCAGCGACTGACCGACTGGCCCCATGTGCAGACCCGGCCCACCTGGAGCCCCGACGGCAAGAATATCGCCTTCTACAGCACCCGCGAAGACCCCAAGCGGGTCGACCTCTACGTCACCCAGGTGGGCGGAACCCCGACCCTGGTGAGCCGCGGCGTGGTGATGAGCGCGCGGGGGCCGGCCTGGCTGCCCGACAGCACCGGCCTCGTCTATGTGCAGGACGACGATGAGCGCTACGATCCGGTCTACCAGGTCGCCCTGGCCACCCCGGCGGCCCCCACCCTCGTGGCCACCGGCACGGTGGGCAACACCGACCTCGACCTCGTCAAGGGCACCGATGGGGCCACCTGGCTGGCGGTGGCGGCCCAGGGCCTGGAGACCGACAAGGTGCGAGACTTTCGCCGCATCTACGTGATGAAGGTCAAGTGATCAGAACCACTTGCAGGCCTTGTCGGTGATGAAGGCAGCGGCGCCGCTGACGTGGGCGCCGGTGCCCAGATCGCTGCCCGAGGCGGCGTAGTACCACAGGGCGCCGCCGCCCTCCTGGCGCACCACGCCATAGCCCACCTCGAAGTTCTCCTCGCCTTTGTAGAGGTCTTCGGGGCAGGTGGTGCGGGTCATGTCGATCGAGGCCGACACCGACAGCCCGAGATCGCAGGCCCCGCAGGCGCCGGCGTCGGTCTCGACGGCGGTGCTGACCCAAGTGATGACACAGTCGCCGCCGCCGAGCTCGATCCAGCGCGGGTTGGCGGTGAGCAGCCACTCCTCTTCGCCGGTCCAGGTGCCGTCGCCCTGGTCGGTGTACTCGCCGTAGAAGTAGCTGACCGCGCCGGGGATCTCGGTGCCTTCGTAGTCGGTGCAGCCGCTCAGATCGAGGCCCTCTTTGAGGTCGGGCAGGGGCTCGGTGTTGCCGTCGCTGCCATCGGCGCCCTCGGCGCTGGCGCCGGTGTCATCGCCCTTGCCGGCGCAGGCGACGAGGAGGCTGAGGAGCAGGACAGAGAGGGGGTGACGCATGGCGGCTCCTAGAACCACTTGCACTGGTGAATGGAGAGATAGTTGAAGCTGCCCTGGTTGTCGTGGTATCCCTGGCCCAACTGTTTTCCACTCTTGTGGAAAAACACAAAGGCGTTGCCGTCGGCGAGGCGCTTGACGTCGTACTGCTCGTCGAAGGGCCGGGCCTCCTTCTTCTTGAGGCCCTCGACGCAGCCGCTGCCGTTCACGTCGGGCTCGGCGTGGACCTTGATCGACAGATCGCAGTCGCCGCAGCCGCTGGGGGTGCCGGTGTAGCCGCTGAGCTTCCAGGTGATGGTGCAGTCGCCGCCGCCGCGGGCCTTCCACTTGGGGTTGGCGAAGAGGTGCCAGGTCTCGGTGCCGCTGATCGTGTTGCCGGTGACGGTGACCCGGCCGCTGTAGTAGCTGTCGGCGCCCTCGTTGCCGGGGCCGTTGGCGCACAGATCGCGCTTGAGGTCGGCGGTGAGGTCGGGCAGCGTGGGGGCGGCCGCGGCGGCGGCGGGTGGCGGCGGCGCGGGGGTGGCGGCCTGGGCCTCGCCGGGCTGTGGCTCGGCCGGCGCGGCGGCGATCTCTCCGGCGGCAGGCTCATCGCCGGGGAGGACACCGCTGCAGGCGAGGGTGCCGGCGGCGAGGAGAAGCAGGGCGCCGGGGAGCCCGCGGGTGCGCGAGGGGTGGGTCATGGGCCATCCTGGGTTGAGGGCAGGATAGCGCGGACGAGGGCCCTCGGGCTACAAGGTGCGCGGAGGTCCCATGCGCCGCCTCGCTCCCTGCCTGCTCCTCGCCGCCGCCCTGCTCTTCGCCCCGGCCCCCGCCGCCGCCCAGGACTTGAACTTTGGCTATGTGCCTTCGCCGGGTCCCGGCGAGAAGCCGGCCTTGCTGGTCACGCCCGCGCGGGCGGTGAAGTCGATGCACGTCGAGATCACCGCGGGGGCCAAGACCTACACCTTCGACAAGGGGGCCCTGCCGGCCGACAAGCAGGTGAGCTTTCCCTGGCCGCGCGACCCGGCGGTCACCGAGGCCAGCGCCTTCATCCGGGCCGTCTTCCCCGATGGCTTCGTCGATGAGTACACGGTGCCGATCAACTACAGCTACACCGAGCGCCTGAGCGTGGATCTGTCCAAGGCCAGCGCCGACCTCAAGGGGCAGACCGTCAAGGTCAAGGTCACCGCCAAGGTCGACACCGCCGAGGTAATCTCCTACGGCGCCCGCAAGGTCATCCTCGATCAGCGCAGCGTGGAGGTCGGGGCCGGGCCGGGCGAGATCACCATCCCCTGGGTGGGCGATCCGGGCGAGGTGGTGCTGCTCGACGTCAACCTGCACGCGGGCGGGGCCTACGCGGGCTTCACCTTCTCGCCCTGGTTCCTCGACATCCCGCACGACGACGTGCTCTTCGAGACCAACAGCGCCGAGATCCCGGGCAGCGAGGCCTTCAAGATGGAGGCCACCTTGACCCAACTCAAGGATGTGCTCGACAAGTACGGCGGCATCGTGCCGGTCAAGCTCTACATCGCCGGCTGCACCGACACGGCGGGCGACAACGCCCACAACAAAGAGCTGTCCAACCGCCGGGCCAGGTCGATCGCCGCCTGGCTGCGGGCCCATGGCTACGACAAGCCGATCTACTACTACGGCTTTGGCGAGAGCCTGCTCTCGGTGCAGACGGGCGATGGGGTCGACAACGCGGCCAACCGCCGGGTGCTCTACCTCGTGGGCGCCAACCCGCCGCCGCCTTCGTCGGGCATCCCCCAGGTGGGCTGGCAGAGCCTGTAAGCGGCCGGATTTGTGTCGGATGGCGCCGCTCAGGGCAGGCGGTAGCTCAGTCCCAGGCCCAGGGCCGTGCGGGTCTCCTCGACCAGGACCTCGGCCTCGCCGATGCCGAAGCGGGCCTTGCGCTGGCCGGCGCTCACCCGCAGCGAGAGGGAGAGGGGGTCGCGCAGGACGAGGTCGATTTGACCGTTCAGGCTGAGGTCGACCGGGTAGGGGCCCAGGAAGGCCTCGGCCGAGACATCGGCCTGCAGGCGCTCGCTGCCGCCTTGGAGTCCGGCGCCGACCAGGGCGCCGGGCAGGGCCTTCTCGGTGGGGCCCTCGGGGTCGCCGAGGAAGAGCGAGAAGGGCTGGCGGCCGAGGCCGAGGAGTGCGTAGGCGTCGGTGCTGGCCAGGGGCTTGCGCAGGCGCAGCGCGGCAGCGGCGGACCAGGGCTGATCCTCGAAGGCGGCGGCGCCTTCGGGCTGGACGGCGCGCTGGGCGAGGGAGGCCCGCAGATCGAGGCCCACCCGGGTCGACCAGAGCACCGCCTGGGCCGAGGCGCCGATGAGCTCGGCCGGGTCTCCGCCAACTGCGGCGCCGGCCGCGTAGGTGACCGCTCCGGCGTCGCCGGTGGCGGCGTAGTCCTCGGAGAGGGCGTAGCCATGCAGCGCGACGCGGCCGGGCAAACGGTCGGGGGGGGCGGTGGCCGGGGTCGGGCTGGGGCGCTCGGCAGGGGGCGCTTCGACCGCGGGGGCCGCTGCCACGGGGGCCTCGGGGCTGCGGGCGGCGACCACGGCGACGGGCTCGGGAGCGTCGAGGAAGACGAGGCCGCCGATGCTTTGGGCGCGGGCGCGGGCGGCCTGCTGGGCCGCGTCGCCGAGGGGGCCGGCGGCGGGGCCGGGCTGAAGCACCCAGGCGGCGCGCAAGCCGGCGGCATCGGCCTCGATGCGGGCGGGCTCGTCGGGCTGGCCGGTCTTGTACAGAACGGTGGCCACGCCCTGAGCGTCGGTGGTGACCTTGGGGGGCAGCGTGCCGCTGCCGGCCTTCACCTGCAGGGTCACCGGCACCTTGGGCACGGGGAGGCCCAGGGCGTCGAGGACGACGATGCGCAGGGGCGCGCCGCCGCGCAGGGCGGGGTTGGGATCGACGGCGTCGATCACAAGGCTGGCCGGCGGCAGGCCGCTGGGCTTGCGGCCGGCGCCCTCGGCGACCAGGACTGTGTCGGCTCCAGCGACGGCCTGCTTCCACTGTCCACTCTTGCCGGTGGGGCTGCCCTGGCGGGCGCCGCCAAAGGTGGTGAGGGTGGGGGTGGGCGTGGCGAGGGCCTGCCCGGAAGCGTTGCGCTGGCGCAGCTCAGCGGCGAGGGTGGTCTTTCCCTTGGTGGTGACCGGCGCGGCGGCGGCCAGGGCGAGGCGGGCAGGGGCGGGGGCCAGCGGGCGATCCACCGTCACGGTACGACCGTCCAGATTGGCGGTGAAGCGGACGGTGCTGCCGGCGGCGGGCGGGGTCCAGTCGACGGCCCAGCGCCCCGGGCCGATCAGGCGGGGCGCGCTGAGGTTGCCGGTGGAGGCCTCGATCTTGGGGGTGACGCCGGTGCGGGGGGCGGCGCTGCGCTCGGCGGCGACCAGGGTGAGGGTGAAGGGCTGGGCCGGGTCGGCGACGAGGGTGGGCGGCAAGGGCAGGAAGGCGTGGACGCCTTCGGCCCCGGGGAGCGGGGCCTCGCTGGTGCTGGGCTTGCCCGCGCGGGGGCGGATCTCCACGGTGGCGGACTCGGCGCGCGGATCGAGCATCAGGTCGGCGGCGAAGCTGCCGGCGGGCGAGGTTTTGTAGGGGCCAAA
>JBEIQK010000568.1:0-4404 GCA_040376505.1 Alphaproteobacteria bacterium
CTGCGTCTGGGAGGGCCTCGCCGCGCCCGTCCGGGCCGCCGCCGCCGCCCGGGGGCTCCACCCGATGGGCCTCTGTGTTCTGTTGAAGGATCCCAGCGCCCCACCCGCCGCGGGCCTCGACCCGCGCCTGCGCGGGCGGTACTTTCGCGATCCGCCCGAGTTTCTCACCTTCCTGCACGGTGGCACCGACGGCCTGCACTGGGGGCTCTGGTTCGATCTGCCCGAACAGTGCGCCGGGGTCTGCTCCTACTACAGCAACGATGGCATCGATCTCCTCCCGCCAGCCGGCAGCCCGCTCGGGGTGCTGCGCGCCATCGCCGACGAGGCCCTCCTGCAGGCCGAGGCGGGCCCGGCCACCTGGGCCCTCCGGCTGCTGCGCGAGGCGACCGTCGAGGCGGAGGAGCACAGCCCCCAGGTAGCGCGCGCCGAGACCCTCGATGGCGCCGGCGCTGTGGGGCTCCCCGAGGAGATCCCCACTTCGCTCGGTGACCCCGAGGCACGCCGAGCGGCCCTGCGTGCAGGCGATCTGTCTCCGCTGATCGAGGCCGCGATGCAGGACCGTGAGGTTGGGCTGCCGCTGCCCGCTCTGGTGCTTGGCCGCGATCTGCACTGGCTCGGTCGCGCAGAGGCCGGCCCCCTGCTCATCGCCGCCTACACGGCGCTGGGTCGGGGCGCCCTCGCCGGCATCGCCGCCGCCCACCACGAGAACCGCGAGCTGGCCGGCGTCGGCGTGCTACGGACGGGGGAGTAGGGGCCCCGGCGCCCCGACCGCGGGCCGATGGGGCCCTCTTCGGCCAGCGCTGCGCTTGAGGGGCGCTGCATGAGCACCTCCTGGTCTCTGCGCGCGGGAGGCCGCCTCTTCGCGGCTGCCCAGGCCACCGACGAGGAGCGCAGCACACCTCCGAGCCCGCGGCTGCCGGCCAGATCGGCCAGCAGCTGGCTCTCGGCGACGCGGTCGTCGAGCAGGATGTTGGCCGGCTTGATGTCGTGGTGAACGATGCGCGAGCCGGCCACGGCGAAGAGGCGCGCGGCGGCCTGCTTGAGGCAGATGGCGAGGGGTCAGGCGGCGGCGCGCATCCAGTCCTTGAGCGAAGGGTCATGCCAGCGCATCACGAAGAAGTCGCGCCCCTCGTGCTCGCCGCGGTCGAGGACCTCCACCAGCCAGGTTGAGCAGGCCGGGCTCTATTTGTAGAGCTCGTCGATGGGCTCAAGCTGCGCGGCGCAGGCGGGCGTTGTCGGCGGGCGTGCGGGCGCGCTTCATGGCGAAGACGCCGATAGGGTCGCGCACCTTGAAGAGCTCGGCCTGGCCGCCGCCGCGGGTCGGCGATCGCGGTGACAGACCCGGCACCACCGAAGACCGACCGGGCCTGACTTCGGTGGGCGGGTGAGAGCCAGCGGCGAGCCGGTCAGGGATAGTCCACAAAATGTACCGGCGGGCGGTCCGGCGCGCGAACACAGCGAAAGCCGGTGATTTCGGTGGAGGTTGCAAAGGCAAAGCGGCTGCTCGAGCGGGCGTGACGGCTCCAGTCCCAGGCAGACCCGCCTCGGAAGACCCGGTGGTCGGGGGGTGCGTGGTCAATCATTTCGACAAAGCCGGGGTCGGGGACCAGATGAAAGCCCAGCGTCGCGTTCCAGTGGCGGCTTTCGGTGAACTGACTCCAGGCGGAGTTCTCGTAGCCGTCGAGCGCCCACTCCATGACGTTGCCCCACATATCGTAGAGGCCCCAGGCATTGGGGGCCTTTTGTCGCACGGGCTGGGCCTTGTCGGTGGGGCGGAGCCAGGCGTAGCCCGTGAGGTTGTCCTCGGTAACGAGCGTGCTGCCCTGCCCGCGGCCGTAGGGGCCGCTGCCGCCGCCGCGCGCGGCGTACTCCCACTCCAACTCCGTCGGCAGGCGGCCGCCGGCCTGCTCGCACCACGACCGTGCATCATCCCAGGTCAGGTCGGCCACGGGCTCGTCATTGACTGGCTGGTGGCCGGGCACGAGGCGGGCGTATTGCCGGTTCGTCACCTCGGTCTCCAACATCTCAAAGGGTGCGGAGAACTGCACCAGGAAGGCGGGGGTGTCACGCCTGCCGCCGTCGATGTCGTCGCCGATCTGTCCACGCCCGGCCGGAATCTCGACCCAGACGAGGTCGCCTTCTACCCGAGGTGTCCCAGCCGGCGCGTCGTTCCAGATCCGTGCGATCTTCCGCGCCAGTTCGGCCCGCCGCAGGAACACACCCCCGTCATCCCAAGGCCGACGGCGAGCAGCCCCACCATGGCAAGCATCCACCGGCCGCGCGTGGCCTTCGCGGGCGCGGCAAGGGTGGACAGACGGGCCTCTGCCCGGTCGGGCGGGCCGTGTCGGGTCGGCGACGGGGGGGCGCCGTGCGGAGGCTGCGCCAGCAGGCTCCTTCCAGCGGAGCTGCCTTCTACCGGTGAGGTCGGTGGAAGGTCCAGCGAGGCGCCCCCCACCGAGATCCCGGGCCCATCTGCAGGCCCGTGCGCCCCCGCTCCGCGCTCTGTTCTCGCCTGGGCGGCGCCCCCGGGCCGGCGCCCGTCCTCCTCCGCCGCCAGGGCCTCCAACAAGGGCACCAGGGCCGCTGGCGGCGTCAGCCGCTCTTCGGGCAGCGCCGAGAGCATGCTGCGCAGGCTGCTCGCCAACTGGGTCACCATCGTGCGAGATCCCAGGGACTCTCGCAGCGCGCGATCGAAGTTTCTGTTTAGCAGCAGCCGATCCGGGCGCATCAGGGCCGACAAGGGCAGCGCCGAGAGGCGGGCCCGCTCGGCTTCTTCGTGAACATCGAGCGCTTCGCCGGCGAGGTGCTGCTGGTGCAGGCTGCAGAGCGCCAGCCCCTCGTCCCTCCACAATTGGGGCGCTGCCCGCAAGGGCCGGGCGCCGGTGATCAGCTCGAAGACGAGCACGGCGGTGGAGAAGCGGTCCACCTGCGCGCCGGCCTGCCGCCCCTGGGGCAGGGCCAGCTCGGGGGGCGCGTAGCCAGACGTCGGACTGGCGATGAGCGGGGATGGCTCAAGCCCCCCATCGCCGAGGATGCCGGTGAGCCGCAGGCCCTCGGCGGCGCTGTCGTCGAGGAGTAGGTTGGCCGGCTGGATGTTGGGGTGAACCCAAGGCGGGCCGGCCAGGGCGACGAAGCGCTCGACGAGGCGGCAGAGGGCGGCGGCCTGCTTGAGCCGGGCCCCGAGCGGCCAGGCGGCGCGCATCCAGTCCTCCAGCGAAGCGTCGTGCCAGGGCGTCACAAAGAAGGCGCGCCCCTCGTGCTCGCCGCGGTCGACGGCCTGCACCAGCCAGGCGGAGCAGGCCGGGCTCGCAGCGATGAGGGCGTCGATCGCCTCCAGCTCGCGAAGCAGGCGGTGGCTGTCGGCCGGCGTTCGGGCGCGCTGGAGGGCGAAGACGGCGCCCTGGGGATCGCGCACCTTGAAGACCTCGGCCTGGCTGCCGCCGCGGGGGGCGGCGTACCCGATGGGGGTGTAGGTCGTTCCGGTGGCGCCGTGAAACATCGTCCATCCACATGAATGCCGTAAACGTATCGCGAGCGCGGTGAACGTGAACGCATTCTTTGGGGCGGGGAGCAGGGCGGAGCGTGCCTCTTCGGTGGACCTGCGCTGCAGGCGTCGGTGTGGCGCGCCTGGCCGGAGGGTGGGGTGCCTCCGCATCCGGTTTGGCTGGACGCTCCGAAGGTCTTCCAGGCCCTCCCGCTGCGGCGATCGGCCCATCGTCATGGGTGTCGGTTGGGCCCGGTCAAGGCGGCCAACGCTCGAAGGCGCGGGGCTGCTGCCCGGTGGCGCGCGCCGGGCTACGGCCACTCCTGTGCCCCGCCCCCGCTCCCGAAGGAGTCCCCGTGATCACCGCCCTGCTGGTCCTCCTGCCTTCCTTCCGGGCGGGCGTAGGGGCCTCCGCCCCTCTGGCGTCCTGCAGCGCTCCCGGCCTGTGCGCGGTGCAGGCGCCATGAGCAGCCCGCCCCCCATCCCCGCGGTCGAAGCCTACTTCCAGTCGCAGCCCGCCGAGGTTGGCGAGCGGCTGCGCGCCCTGCGGGCTGTCATCGTCGAGGCCGCGCCCGAGGCCACCGAGAAGATGAGCTATGGTCTGCCCACCTGGCACCAGGGCGAGAACCTGATTCACATCGGCGCCGCCGCCCGGCACATCGGCCTCTACCCCGGGCCCGAGGCCATTGTTCACTTCGCCGCTGCCCTAACCGGATTTGTCTCCTCCAAGGGGGCCATCCAGGTGCCCCACGATCAGCCGCTGCCCTTGTCGCTGGTCCGCGAGATCGTGCTGCACCGGCTCATCCAAGCGGCGGCACGCAAAGAGAAGGCCCGCGGCTAAGGTGCGCTGTCGGCCCGATCCAGGCGATCGAGGGCCTCCTCCCAGGTGGGCGGCAGGGCCGACCCGTCGGCCTCGGTCC
>JBEIQK010000296.1:0-7350 GCA_040376505.1 Alphaproteobacteria bacterium
GGCTGCGCTGCGACTCCGCCGCCCCGCCCCGCTGAGCCCACCCGGCCGGCCCAGGCTACCGGGCCCGGCAACCGCCCCGGCCCCAACGCCGGTGGGGCCAACAGCCCCGCCCAGGGTCAGGGTCAGGGTCAGGGTCAGGGCACCCGCCCCCGCACCGACGGTCCGCCCCAGCGGCAGGTCAGCGTGCGCACCGAGGCCAACACCCCGGCGCCCCGCCCCGAGGCCCCGCGGGCCGACGCCGCGCCGCGCCCCAACCTGCCCCGCCTCGCCGCCGCGCGGGCCGAGGGCGCCTTCCCGGGTCTCGGCTCCGCCGTCGTCCGGCCGCCCCCCGGCTACGATCCCACCGATCCGATGGCCGCCCGCCGGCGCGCCACCGCCGAAGAGGCGCGCGTCGCCGCCCAGGGTGGTCCCCAGGCCGGCGCCCGCGGCCCCGGTCCCGGCGGCGCACGCCCCGATGACCGCCGCGGTCCGCCCCAGCAGGGCGCGGCCCAGCCCGGCATGGCCCAGCCCGGTCCCGGCACGGGCCCCGGCCGCGAGGCCGATCGCAAGGACAAGCTCAAGGCCCGCCCCGGCGGCAAGGGCGCAGCGCCCGCGCCGGCCGCCCGTGGCCGCGTGGAGATGGACGGCGACGATCTCGCGCACGCGCGCCGCCGTCGTCGGCCGAAGCCGGCCAAGCAGATCTCGAAGAGCATCTCGCCCCAGGCCAAGGCCATCAAGCGCCGCATCGAGGTCGACGGCACCATCACTGTCAGCAACCTCGCCCACGCGCTGTCGGTCAAGGCCGGCGCGGTGATCAAGACCCTGCTCGGCATGGGCAAGCCCGTCACCGTCAACGAGCCCCTCGACTTCGACACCGCCCAACTGGTGGCCGCCGAGTACCAGTTCGAGGTCGTCAACGCCTCCTTCCAGGAAGATGAGCACCTCATCGATCTGGAAGAGGAGGACACCGATCTCGAGCCGCGGCCCCCGGTCGTCACGATCATGGGTCACGTCGACCACGGCAAGACCACGCTGCTGGACTCGATCCGCAACGCCGAGGTCGCGTCTGGCGAGGCGGGTGGCATCACCCAGCACATCGGCGCCTACCAGGTCGTGCGCAACGGCCAGCTCATCACCTTCATCGACACCCCGGGCCACGAGGCCTTTACGGCCATGCGCGCCCGCGGCGCCCAGTGCACCGACATCGTCGTCCTGGTCGTTGCCGCCGATGACGGCGTGATGCCGCAGACGATTGAGGCCATCAACCACGCCAAGGCCGCAGAGGTCGAGATCGTGGTGGCCATCAACAAGTGCGACCGCGCCGACGCACGCCCCGAGCGGGTCACCAAGCAGCTGATGGACCACGGCCTCGTGCCCGAAGCCTACGGCGGTGACACGATGTTCGTGCAGGTCTCCGCGCTGCGCAAGCAGGGCATCGACGATCTGCTCGACGCGCTGCTCCTCGTCGCCGAGCTCGGCGACTACCGGGCCAACCCCAAGCGCCACGCCGAAGGTGCGGTGCTCGAAGCCCGCCTGGAGCGCGGCAAGGGCCCCCTGGCCACCGTCCTCGTGCAGCAGGGCACCCTGGAGCAGGGCGCCTACGTCGTCCTGGGCAAGACCTGGGGCCGCGTGCGCGCGCTCTCCGACTTCAAGGGTCAGCGCCTCAAGTCGGCCGGCCCCTCCACCCCGGTCGAAGTCATCGGCCTCGAAGAAGTGCCCAACGCCGGTGACAGCCTCGTGGTGGTCGCCAGCGAGCGCGACGCCAAGGCCCTGGCCGAACACCGCGCCGAGGCCCTGCGCCAGAGCTCGATGGCCGGCTCGGCCCGCATCACCCTCGAAGACATCATGGCCCGCGGCGCCAAGGATGCAGCCACCAAGCTCACCTTGAACCTGGTCATCAAGTCCGACGTGGGCGGCTCGCTCGAAGCCATCAAGCACGCCTTTGGCAAGATTCAGGTCGAGGGCACCGAGCTCAAGATCCTGCACGCCGCGGTGGGCGCGGTCTCCGAGAGCGACGTCATGCTGGCCCACAGCAACGGCGGCGTCATCATCGGCTTCAACGTCCGCCCCGACGCCAAGGGCCGCGAGGCCGCCGACGGCTACGGGGTCGAGGTCCGCACCTACAAGATCATCTACGAGGCCATCGAAGACGTCGAGAAGGGCCTCAAGGGCCTCCTCGGCCCCACGATCACCGAGAAGGTGCAGAGCCACGTCGAGATCCGCCAGATCTTCACGCTGCCCAAGTTCGGCGCGATCGCCGGCTGTATGGTGCTCGACGGCAAGATCGCCCGAAACCACCACCTCCGCCTGCTGCGCGACAGCAAGATCGTCTGGGAAGGCCGGCTCGGCTCGCTGCGCCGCTTCAAGGACGACGTGCGCGAAGTCGAGAAGGGCTACGAGTGCGGTCTCACCCTCGACGGCTACCTCGACATCAAGACCGGGGACATCATCGAGTCCTACACCAAGGAAGCCAGCAAGCCCTTCTGATCGGGCGCTGGCTCCCAAGAGCCGAAGAGGCCGGGGTTTGCGCCCCGGCCTCTTCTACGTTGGGCCCGCCGCCGCTGTGTGCGCGGGCTCCCCGGTCAGCGCCGCTCAGGCCGAGGCCCGCGCCGCTCCGTTGGTCTCGATGTCCAGCACCGGCCAGTTGTAGGCCGCCGCGAGGCGCCGCAGCTTGCTGTCGGGGTTGATGCAGGCCGGGTGGCCCACCACCGAGATCATCGGCACGTCGGAGTAGGAGTCCGACCAGGCCCCGCACTTCTGCAGGTCATGGCCCACCGAGGCGGCGTCCTGCACGATCAGGCCGGCCTTCTCGGGGCCCGCCACCACCGGGCGCAGCAGCCGACCGGTGGCGTAGCCATCCTTCATCTCCAGGCGGTTGGCGATGAAGTGGTCGGCGCCGAGGTGCGCGGTGAGCGGCCGGATGGTGTAGTCGAGGGAGCCCGTGACCAGCACCACCCGCATCCCGGCGGCGTGGCACTTGGCGATGAGGTCGGCCGTGCCCTTGAAGATGCGCGGCTTGACGGTCTTCTCAAAGACCTCCTCGCTCAGCACGATGATGCGGTCTTCGCTCATGCCCTTGTAGTGCGAGAACAACATCTCATTGAAGAGACGCCGGTCTTGCAACTCGGCCATCGCCATCATCGGCGCCTGGAGCAGGGCGCCGCCCACCCGGGCGAGGCTCTGCCAGGGCGTGTTCTGGTTGATCAGGTAGTGGAAGGTCGGCTGGAGGAGGTTGGTGCCGACCAGCGTGCCATCGACGTCAAAGTAGGCCGAGGCCTGAAACGCGGTCCGTGACACGGGCGCTCCGAGATGGGGAGCCGCCCGCTCACACCCCACGGTCGGGACTTCCAGACGACGGCCAGGTGCCTGGGATAAGGTGCCGCACTCGGAGTTGACCCATGTACCGCCTCAGCCTGCCCGTGCTGCTCTTGACCCTCGCCTGCAAGGGCGGCCCCGCCACCGACAAGGAGGTCGAGCAGGTCGGCGACGAAGGCAGCGGCGACGAAGGCAACGGCGACGAGGGCAGCGACGGCACGCCCGCCACCCCCGACCGCATCGAGCTCAGCCTCAGCACCCTGGTGACCGACATCAACACGCCGGTGACCGCCAGCGTCATCGTCTACGACACCGACGGCGCCGTCATCACCGAGCCCTACACGCTGAGCGTGAGCCCCCCCGAGGGCGTGACCCTGGCCGGCGACACCCTCACCTTCGCCGCCGAGGGCACCGGCTACACCGTCACCGCCACCCTGAGCAGCGACGCCGCCATCACCGACGTGGAAGGCCCCCTGATCGCCGACGAGAACCCGCCCCTCATCACCCTCACGAGCCCGGCCCGGGGCGCTGTGGCCACCGCCGAGACCCTGCAGATCGACGGCCTCGTCACCGACGCCGCCAGCGGCGTCGCCAGCCTCACGGTGGACGGCGCCCCGGTGGAGGTGGAGGCCGACGGCAGCTTCTCGGCCCTGGTGCCCCTCAGCCCGGGCGCCAACACCCCCCAGCTCATCGCCACCGACCCGGTCGGCCACAGCGCCGACCTCAGCCTGGGCACCCTGTGGGGCAGCTTCACCGACCCGGTCAACGCCGTCACCCGGGCCCTGCTCGTGCAGCTCAACGACGACGCCCTCGACACCCTGGGCGGTGCCGCCATCGGCTTCCTCGACGAGGCGACCCTTGAAGACGCCCTCATCGCCAGCAACCCCATCGTGAACACCAGCATCAGCTGCTACACGCTCAAGGTCAACGTGACGAGCTTCACGATGGGGGCCACCACGCTCGACCTCGACCCCGAGCCCGGCCAGCTCCTCGTCACCGCCCTCATCGAAGACATCGCCATCGGGCTCAACAGCCGCTTCACCCCCTGCGCCGGCTCGGTGCAGAGCTACCCGGGCGAGATCACGATCGGCAGCACCCAGATCGACGCGGCGCTCAGCTTTGATGTGCCCGCCGTCGGCGACGTCAACGCCACCCTCGACGACATCAGCGCGACCACCACCGACGTCAACGTCGACCTCGGCGGCCTCACCACCCTGCTGTCGGCCTTCGGCATCACGCTGTCCTCTCTGGGCATCGACGTGGGCGCCCTCATCGAAGACGAGATCGTCGCCTCGCTCTCCGATGTGCTGCCCGACGCCTTCGCCGACACCCTCTCCAGCGTCTCCTTCGCCGAGTCCTTCGATCTGCTCGGCGCCATCGCCGACATGAGCGCCGGCGTGAGCGCCGTGGAGCTGAGCGCCGACGCCCTGGCCCTGGTGATGGACGCCACCCTGACCGCGCCCACCAGCGACGAGGTCCCCGCCATCGCCGGCGCCCTCTGGCTGGAGGGGGCCGATCCCGCCTTTGAGGCCACCCCCGACACCCACATCGACCTCTCCGCCAACCTGATGAACCGCCTGCTGCACGCCGCCTGGGCCGCCGGCGCCCTCAACCAGGACCTCAACGCCGCCGACCTCGGCCTCGACCCTGCGTTGATCGCCCTGCTCTTCCCCGGCGCCACCACCCTCGACCTCACCCTGCGCGCTGGTCTGCCGCCGGTCGTCGGGGAGGCCGATGGCAGCGGCATCTTCAGCTTCACGATGCCCGAGATGTCGGTGGTGGCGGTGGGCGAGGTCGACGGCGTGGCGACCGAGCTGGCCAACGCGATGATCCAGGTCGAGGGCCTCGTGCAGGCCAGCGTCGACGGCCCCGAGATCGCGATCACCATCGAGGATCTGGCCTTTACCGCCGACCAGCTCTCCACCGACCCCACCCAGACCGCCGCCGACGAGGCCTTGGAGGAGAAGCTCAGCACCCTGGCCGGCCTGCTGCTGACCGACCTCTTCCCCACCATCCCCCTCAGCCTGCCGGCCCTGGGCCCGGTGGTCTTCACCGGCGAGAGCGTGGCGCCGGGCGGCAGCCCCGCCCTGTGGGCCGTCATCGGCGGCACCCTCACCGCCGGCTGAGCCGCGCGATCGGCGAACCCTAGCCGCCCCGCAATGGGATAGCGCCCTCGCCTTCTGCTACCCTGGGCCCCGTGGCGCATCCCCTGTCCTCGCCCCGCAGCCAACCACCCCCGCAACGGGTGGTGCGGCGTATTTCTCCCGAGCCCGACCCTGGCTACGCCAGCGGCGGGCTGGGTGAGCTGTGGCGGCACCGGCGCCTCGTGATGGCCTTCGTGCTCAACGATCTGAAGCACCGCTATGTCGGCAGCTCGATCGGCTTCTTCTGGACCGTGGTGACGCCCCTGCTGGAGCTGGTCACCTACACCTTCGTCTTTCACTTCATCATCGGCGTGCGCTTTCACGAGCGGGGCGGCTGGTCGCACTACGCCCTCTTCCTCTTCGCCGGCATGGTGACCTGGTTCAGCGTGCAAGACGGCCTGTCGAAGTGCACCACCTCGATCACCGACCACGGCCACCTCATCAAGAAGGTGAACTTCCAGCCGATCACCCTGCCCGGCTACGTCGTCACCAGCGCCGTCTTGAACCAGGTCATCCGCATGGGGGTGCTCGCCGTCGCCGTGGTGCTGGTTGGCCCCGGCCTCGCGCCCCACTTCTTCCTCGTACCCTTCGTCATCCTGGCCCAGAGCGCCTTTGTCCTCGGCGCCGGCATGTTTCTGGCCACCTTGAACGTGTACTACCGAGACACCATCCACTGGGTCAAGGCCGGCCTGCTGCTGTGGATGTTCATCACGCCGATCTTCTACCCGGCCTCGCAGTACCCCCAGCGCTTTGGCCTCCTCCTGCAGTTGAACCCCCTGGCCCACCTCGTCGGTGTGTACCAGGAGCTGATCCTGAACCACCGCACCCCGCACCCCCATGGGCTACTGGTCGTCGCCGTGATGGCCACGTTCTCGCTGCTGGTTGGCTACTCGGTCTTCCACCACCACCGCGACCGCTTCTCCGATCTGGTGTGAGCGAAGGCGGAAAGGCCGTGCCCATGGTCCTCTTTGCCCTCCTCTTCGGCTGCGGCCGGCCGGTGACCCTGACCTACGGCCTGCCCCCGCCCCTGCGCCTGCGCCTCTCCGAGGCCAGCCTCGCCCTCGACGGCCTGCGCCTCGACGCCTGCGGCGCGGGCGAGCCCACGACCCTGCACATCGGCGATCGCATCGGCGCCACCTCGCTGCTCGAAGAGCGCAGCGAGAACCTCCCCGCCGGCGAGCCCTGCGGCCTCACCCTGCTGCTGGAGCCCGAGGCCACCGTCACCCTGCACCTGCGCGGAGAGACCGAGTCCGGCACCGCCTTTGTCCTCGACGCCAAGGCCCCCAATGCCGGCGTCGGTGACCGGCTCCGCCTGGAGGCCGGCGCCGAGTTGGCCCTGCTGGTGGATGGCGACGCCCTGCTGCCGGCGGCCCTGCTCGACGATCGCGCCGCCGCGGGCGGCTCCCTCTCCTTGGGCCCCGATGACCCCCTCTCCCTGCAGGTGGCCGACGGCCTCGCCAACGCCCTCTTCGTCGGCGATCCAGCCGAGGCCGAGCTGCGCTTTGGCGCCGCCTGGACCACCTTCGCGCCGACAGCCGCCGCCGAGCCCCCCGAGGAGCCGGGCCAGGGCTGCAACGGCGGCGACCCGGCCCCCACCGACAGCGCCAGCGACGGAACCGACGGAACCGACGGAACCGACGGAACCGACGACACCGCCGCCGCAGACGCCGCGCCCGCGGGCGGCTCTGGCTGCGACCGGGGCGAAGACACCGGCGCCGACGCGACCACCGAGGAGCAGCGCGGCTGCGATCGGGGAGACGACACCAGCGCCGCCCTGCTGCCCCTCGGATTGGGACTGATCGCGGCCCGGCGCCGTCGGCCGCCCGGAATCGCGCCGCCGAGGCCCTGAAGCCGCCCCGGCCTGCGCCAATCGGATATGCTCGACCGCCTCGATCTCCCGTTCACCGTTCGA
>JBEIQK010000908.1:0-2446 GCA_040376505.1 Alphaproteobacteria bacterium
AGGCCGCCGCCACCGCCGCGGTGAGGACGACGAGGTTGTAGACATTCCAGGCCAGGGCGACGAGGATGGTGTCGACCGAGTTGGGGTTGGCCTGGAGCTTGGCCGGCGTCGCCAGCACCCCGATGATGGCGAAGGCGATGATGCCGAGGAGCCAGAGGGTGCGCCGCCAGTCGAAGGAGTGGCCCTCCGACGAGGCGCCCTTGGCGGTGGCGTTGAACTGGCCCTTCTTGGGGGCGATCACCGCCAAGGTGGTGGCCATCGCCGTGTAGGGCGCGATGGCGACCTCGTAGACCTCCGGCCAGAAGCTGTGGCGCACGTTGCGGTTGGTGGACGACGAGCCAAGGGCCGCCAGCACCAGGTGGGGCACCGCGTAGACCATGACCTCGCGGACATCGGCCTGCACCGGATGGAAGTCGAACACGAGGTACAGGGCCGGCACCACCATGAAGATGAGCCGCGGCAGGCCAAAGAAGAAGTGCCAGCTGGCGTTGAAGTAGTTGAGCCGCTGGGCGAGGGAGAGCCCGCGCTTGAGCAGCGGATTGTCGAGGCGGAAGATCTGCGCCATGCCGCGGGCCCAGCGGGTGCGCTGCTTGACGTGGATGGAGAAGCTCTCGGTGGCCAGACCCGCCGCCAGCGGAATGTCCAGATACAGAGAGTCCCACCCCTTACTGTGCATCTTCATCGCGGTGTGGGCGTCTTCGGTGACGGTCTCTTCGGCCGCACCGCCCACATCGAGCAGGGCGGTCCGCCGAATGACGGCGCAGGAGCCGCAGAAGAAGGCCGAGTTCCAGAAGTCATTGCCCAACTGGATGCTGTGGTAGAAGAGCGCCTGCTCGGGCGGCACCCGGCCCTCGATGTGCAGGTTCCGCTCGAAGGGGTCGGGATTGTAGAAGTGATGCGGCGTCTGCACCAGGGCGAGGCGGGCGTTCTCCAGGAAGAAGCCCACCGTGGCCCGCAAGAAGCCCCGCACCGGCACATGATCGGCGTCGAAGAAGGCGATCAGCTCGCCGTTTGTGCGCGGCAGGGCCTCGTTGATGTTGCCGGCCTTAAAGCCCTGGTTGGTGGGCCGCTTGAGGTAGCCCGCGCCGATCTCGGCGCAGAGGGCCTCGACCTCGGCGCGACCGCGGGTCTTGGCGCCCGGATCGGACCCGTCGTCGAGCAGGTAGACCCGCAGCTTGTCGGGCGGGTAGTCCATCGCCATCGCGCCCAGCAGCGTGGGGCGGAGGATCTCCACGCTCTCGGCGTAGGAGGGCACGAAGACATCGACGGTGGGCAGCCGATCGGCGGCCACCTCGAGGGGAAGCGGCAGGTTGCGCCGCACCACGGCGGTCTGGAAGTAGCCGGTGATCAAGGTGGCGAGGGCGTACAACTCGGCCGAATAGAGGAGCGCGCCCACCGCCATGTCGCCGATGGAGCCCACCGCCAGCGTCTCGGAGGCCCGAAAGAGCATGTACCGAAGCGAAGCCCCGATCGACATGAAGACCACCACCAGCCGGAAGCTGGGGGCCTTGCGGCTCACCAGCACGCCGGTGGCGATCAGCACCAGGGAGAGCACGATGTGCGCCCGCGGCGGAAGATCGACGAAGACGTAGGTGAGGATCGGAAAGAGGCAGATCCCCAGCGCAATGGCGAGGCGGATCGGCGAATCCACCACGGTGTCCACGATCTGATCGGTGGTCGAGCGCGCGGCGACGTCACCGGTCTCCACCGCTTCGACCGGACTCGGCGCCGAATCCGGCGCCTCTGCCTGGAACTTCGACACGGGTTCTTTGGAATCTGCCACGTTCGACCACAGGTGCTGGAGGTTTAGGGCTGAAGTCCGGATGCGCCAGCGCTTCGATGAGGGCGCTCCACCGGGAAAGGTGAAGTTCCCTCACGCCAACCGAAGGCCGTCCGATGGTCGCCAAACCACGGGATGCGCCAGGGTAGCGCGGCCTCGGGAGGGGTGCATCCGCCTGGATGCTGCCTTGTGTGGCGGTTGAAAGGCTCTCCGGCGGCTCGCGAAGGCCTCACCTTGGGTACACGCGCAGAAGCCCTGCTTTGAGCAGCCCTTTGAACGCGCCGCACGAGATCTCCGATCTTTCACCGAACGAGCCCTGGCTGCCTGGACATCGAACAGACGAATTCAGAAGGGCATCCATCCTGACCTGGGGCGTCTGGTACCGCGGTGTTGCCCAGGATGCAACGCAATTGTCGAAACCGTCAACACCTCGACCTGATCGCAATTCTGAAGGATCGAACCGAACATCCCCAACCAACTTCAAGCAAAAAGCATGACGTTCAAGAACTTTTTTCAAACAAATTACAGACTATGAACAAATTAATCAGCGTCAATTCTCATCCGAATCGAAAACGAAACCAGATAGAGCCAAACAGACACCCCGCGCGCCCGCCGCCACCGTCCGGGTGGGCCCAAGCCTCCGTTCGGAATACCCATCTCCTGCGC
>JBEIQK010000156.1:0-10462 GCA_040376505.1 Alphaproteobacteria bacterium
TACCTCGAACAGCTCGGCCTCTCCGAGGGCTACCTGCTCCTCTTCGACGAGCGCCCCGGCCGCACCTGGGAGGAGCGCCTCTGGCGACGCTCCCCGGCGCCCCATGGGCGCACCCTGCACCTGCGCGGCGCCTGAGCCCCAGCGCCCATTTCGATTTCGACGGAACTCAAGCCCGCCCCGGCAGCTTGCGCTTGAGTGTGTTGCGGTCGATCTCGAGGATGCGGGCCGCCTGGGACAGATTGCCACCCGAGGCCGCCATCGCCGCCGCGATCGCCGCCTGCTCGGCCTCCGCCACCACAACCGCCAAGGATCGCGGCGCCGCCTCGATCTCCGCGGAGCGGGCCTCCACCCGGTGCCCGCGCAGCTCGGGAGAGAGATCCTCCACGCCCACCCGATCCGTACAGAAGACCGTCCAGCGCAGGACCTCCGCCCGCAGCTCGCGCACATTTCCGGGCCAGCGCCAGGCCCGCAGGGCCGCCCAGGCCGCCGGGGTGGGCCGCAGGCGGGATCCCCCCAGAAAGTGCGCCACCAGCGCGTCGAGATCCGCCCCCCGCGCCCGCAAGGGCGGCAGCTCCAGGCTGGCCCCGCGCAGCCGGTAGTACAGATCCTCGCGAAAGCGCCCCTCGCGCACCAGGGCGGGCAGATCCCGGTGGGTGGCCGCCAGCAGGCGCACATCCACCCGCACCGCCCGCTCGCCGCCCACGCGGCGCAGCGTGCCCTCCTGCAGCACCCGCAGCAGGCTCGCCTGGGTAGACAGACTCAGCTCTCCCACCTCGTCGAGCAGCAAAGTGCCGCCGTCGGCCTGCTCGAAGAGGCCCCGCCGCCGCCCCGCCGCGCCGGTGAAGGCGCCGCGCTCATGGCCAAAGAGCTCGCTCTGCAGCACCCCTTCGGCGAAGGCGCCGCAGTTCTCGGCGACGAAAGGGGCCCCCCGCCGCGGGCTGGCCGCGTGAATCGCCCGCGCCACCAGCTCCTTGCCCGTGCCCGTCTCGCCCAGGATCAGCACCGGCACGTCGCTCTTCGCCACCGCCAACAAGCGGGCCCGCAGCAGGGCCATCGGCGCGCTGTCGCCCACAAGGCCATCGGGCGCCCCCACCTGGCCGCGCAGGCGCACCAGCTCTTCGCGCAGGGCGCGGATCTCCGGAAAGCCCGCAAAATCCAGTCGCACCTCGCGCACCGGCCGCGGGTGCGGCACCGGCACGAAGGCCGGCGGGATCACCTGCAGCATCCGCGCCGCGAGCAGCTCGGCCTTCACCAGGAGCACCCAGACCGCCTGGGCCTGGGGCGTGCCGGCCGAGAGCACCACATCGACCGGCCCCGCTGGCAAGGTCGGCAGCAGGCCGCGGCAGGTCTCGAAGAGGGCCCGATAGTCGGAGGGATCGGCCACATCGACCTCGCGGCCCTCCACCTCGGGGATGTGGACCCGCAGGGCCACTAAGAGCTGGGCGGTGTTCTCTCGGCTCTCCGGCGTAAACAGAATCAAGGCCCGGCCATAGGCGGCCTCGGCCGACTCGACGCGGCGCAGCAGCGGCCCTCGATCGGCGGCGCCGCGGGGGCTGTGGTGGGCCCGGGTGGGCCCCCGGTCGGTCCAGCTCAGCAGGAGGCGGGGCTCTGGTGCAGCGTGCATCAGGCTGGTGTAGCACGCACCAGGGCCGGCTGGTGCGTCGCGTACCAGACCTCGTCGAAGAGCTCGATGTTTACGGTTGGCACGAGGCCTGCGTAAGAGGCCAGCATGGAACCAAACGCCACCCTGATCAGCAGCCCCGCGGTCTGGATGGAGGGCGAAGCCCTCCGCCAGCTCGACCGCCTCACCACCCTCCCCGGCTGCCTCTGCGCCGTCGGGATGCCCGACCTCCACGCCGGTCTGCACGCCCCCATCGGCGTCGCCGTCGCCTTCGCCGACCGGGTGCGCCCCGGCTGATCGGCGGCGACGCCGGCTGCGGCGCCCGCCTGATCGGCCTCCCCAAGGTCTCGATGAGCGGCGACGCGCTGGAGCGGCGCGCCCGCGAGGCCACCGAGGGCCCGACCCTGCCCGAGATCCCGCCCGACGCCCTCTGCCGCGCCGCCTGGCAGGGCGGCCCGCGCGGCCTGCTCGACCTTGTGGACCTCCCCGAGGCCCTGGCCGAGCTCTGCGCCGCCGAGCCCGACGACGGCGAGCCCCCCAGCGCCCCCTTCCCTGACGCCTTCGACGCCGAGGCCTTTGGCCGCTCGCTCGGCACCACCGGCGGCGGCAACCACTTCCTGGAGGCCAGCCAGGTGGAGAAGGTGCTGGACAAGGCCCAGGCCGCCCGGGCCGGCCTCGTCGCCGGCGGGATGGCCGTGCTCGCCCACTCCGGCTCGCGGGGCCTCGGCACCGCCCTCGCCCAGCGCTGGAGCGCCGACGAGCTGGTAGACGATGCGATCGACCGCTGGCGCGGCGAGCTGCGCGGCGCCGTGCGCTACGCCAAGGTCAATCGCCTCCTCCTCGCCTGGCAGATGCTCTGTGCGCTGGGCGGCGCCCGCAGCAGCAAGATCGGCGGCAGCTTCGATGTCGTGCACAACACCGTCGTGCCCACCGAGATCGACGGCCAGCCCGCCTGGCTGCACCGCAAGGGCTGCGCCCCGGCCGAGGCCGACCAGCTCACCGTGGTGCTCGGCAGCCGCGGCGCCTACTCCTGGGTGATGCGCGGGCTCGGTCACGCCGGCGCCCTCTCCTCGGTGGCCCACGGCGCCGGCCGCAAGATGACCCGCACCGAGGCCACCGCCAAGGTCAAAGCCAAACACCCCCGGGCCAGCCTCCAGCGCACCGCGCTGGGCGGCCGGGTGATCTGTGATGACCCCGCCCTGCTCTACGAAGAGCACCCCGACGCCTACAAAGACGTCGAGCCCGTCGTCGATGCCCTCGTCTCCTTTGGCGCCGCCACCCGCGTCGCCGCCCTCCGCCCTGTGTTGACGGTGAAACGATGACCCCCTCTCGCTCCCTCCTCCTCTCGGCCGGCCGCGGCCCCGTGGAGGTGCGCCGCGTCGTCGCCCTCCTCGCCGCCCACATCGCCGAGGCCCTCGGCCTGCCGCTCCCTCTCGACGAGGAGGCCCCCGCCTCGGTCTCCCTGCCCCTGCCCGACGGCGCCGCCGTGGAGGACTGGCTGGGCAACCACGCCCTGGTGGCCCCGCTGCGTGGACGGAGCCAACGCAAGCGCTGGTTTGTGTCGGTCTCCCTGCACACCCCACCGGCCACCCGCGTTCTGCGCACCGAGGCGGTGGCCATCACCGCCGCCCGCGCCGGCGGCCCCGGCGGCCAGAACGTGAACAAACGCTCCACCGCCGTGCGGGCCACCGATCCCGACAGCGGCCGATCGGTGCGCGCCACCGGCCAGCGCAGCCAGCGCGACAACCGCGCCGAGGCCCTGGCCCGCCTGCAAGATCAGGTGGAGTCCGACAACGCCGCCCGGCTCGCCGCCGCCAAGGCCGATCTGCAGCAGGTCCACAACAGCCTGCGCACCCGCGCCCCCGTCCAGCGGACCTGGCAGCTCGACCCCCGCGGCCGCCTGCGCAGCGCCGGCGGTTGAGCGCCGCCACCCCCCACACGCGACGTCGCGCGGTGTACAATACGGCCATGACCACCTCTGAGAGCCCCCTCGTCTGTCAATGCGGCGCCTTGCGCGGCAGTCTCCACCCCGCCCCGATCCGACTGGCCGTGATCTGCTACTGCGATGACTGTCAGACCTACGCCCGCGCCCTGGGCCCCGGCATCTGGACAGACCCGCAGGGCGGCACGCCGATCGTCCAGACCTGGCCCGCCGCCCTCCGCCTGGAGCCGGGCCCCCTCGGCCTGCTGCGACTGGGCCCCAAAGGCCTCTTTCGTTGGCACAGCGCCTGCTGCCACACGCCAGTGGCCAACACGCTCGGCAACCCTCGCATGCCCTTTGTGGGCGTCGCCAGCGCCTTCATCGCGCTGTCACCCGCCCAGCAGCAAGAGGCCTTTGGCGTGCCGGTGGGCATTCAGGGCCGCTTCGCCACAGGCGGCTGCCCGCCCGGGGTCCACGCCACCGCCCCCCTCTCCACGCTGTGGAACACCGCATCGCTCATGGTGCGCGGCCTCTTCACGGGCGCCCACCAGCCCTCCCCCTTCTTCGACCCCGCCACCGGCCTGCCGCGGGTCGCCGCCCGGGTGCTCAGCCGCGAAGAGCGCGACGCCCTGCGCCCGTCCCCTGGGCAAAGCGCCTGAATCCCAGTATTCCAGGGGGCACCTCAGATAGGAGCCACCATGGAGCCGCTTCGCCTCGGTCGACAGGGGCACAGCCCCCTCTCCTTCCGCCTTGAGCGCATCGCCGAGCCCCTGCGCCTCTTCCTCATCAACGCCGACGAGTCGGGCTCGATGGGCGGCCGCGAGAAGGACAACGTGGCCGCCTACAAGACCATCGCCGAGGTGGTGGGCGGGCGGGCTGATCTGGTGGTGCTGCACGCCTTTGAGTCGGACTCCCGCTACGAGCTGCTGATCGCCCCACGCGCCCGCGAGAGCCTCGACCTCGCCGCCGTCTCCGCCTTCCGTCGCGTGACCGTGGAGGAGGTGAAGGGCCCCCGGCAGGCGATCCAGCGCGGAGAGGAGCGCCTCGCCGCCCACCGCGCCAGCGGCTCCACCAACCCCCGGTCGCACGCCGAATTCCTCACCCTGCTGCTCGCCGCCTTGGAGGCCTTTGAGGGAGAGGTCGATCTGGTGGTGGTCAACAGCTCCGACGGCGGCTTCGACGGCGGCGCCAGCAGCCCCACCACCGCCGCCATCCACGCCGCCATGCGGCGGCTCAACGCCCGCTGCCGCAACCAGCTCGCCGCCAACGTGCTGGTGGGCACCGCCGGCAGCCCCGCCGCGCTGACCTTCTTCACCGGCGACCCCGATCGCTACGACAGTCGCCTGCTCTTCTCCACCGTTCGGGCGTCTGAGGGGGTGCTGAAGCTGGGCGAAGTCCTGCCCGACAGCCTGGCCCTGCCGGCCGACGGCGCGCCGCGCTGGACGGTCACGCCGGCGCTGCCGATCTGGGCGGTGGTGGACGGTGAGCTGGTGACCTGGGTGCCCGAAGGGGAGACCCTGCCCCCAAGCGTGATCGTGCGCCAGCACAGCCCGATCGCCGGCGGCCGGGCCCTCGTGCAGCGGTCCGAGGTTCGCCTCGATCTGAAGGACATCACCCTCGACGCCGGCGCCCAGGCACTGTTCACCCTGATCGCCCAGGCCTTCTCCGACAATCCCTACCTGCGCGAGTCCTCGCGCGCCTCCATCAATGGCATGCTGGCCCCCCTGGAGCGCCTGCTCACCACCCGCACCGCCGTGCTGGCGATGCTGGTGGCCTCGCCCGAAGCGCAGGCCGCGGTGGAGGCGCTGCGCGCCGCGATCGGCGAGAACAGCGCCCAGATCCGCGCCGCCCTGGCCACGCTGACCGGCCAGCCCCCGGCCCTGTCGGCTCGACTGAACGCGCTCAACACCGAGCGCCACGCGCTGAAAGAGAAGCTGCGCGAACAGACCAAGGAGATGGAGCAGGCCACCCTCGACCGCGAACTCGGCTTCTACGAGGCCCACCCCAATCACTGGCTGGTCTGGCTCCAGCCGGCCATCGAGGCCCTCAAGGCCCAATTGGAGCTCACCCAGGCCGACCCGGGCGACAAGATCGCCCACCTCTCCACCCGCATCCGCACCGCCAAGTCGGTGGCCGATGGTCAGTCCCGCGCCGCCGATCGCTACCTCGACCGCCTGCTCGCCGAGTCGCGGGCCCGCCGCGATCGGCGCGAGCGCCAGGCCGACCCCCGCGATCAGGAGCCCTTTGAGCAGCCCGGCCGCTGGACCGAGGCCTGCTGCCCCCTCACCGGTCGTCTCCTCACCGAGGGCCTCGCCGCCATCCCCTTCGTCGCCGATCGCAGCGATCTCACCAGCGGCAACCTGATGGCCGGCGGCCAGAACGTCGACCGCATCCCCGTCGACCGCCAGCCCCTGCTCTCCATGAACGCCGTGCGGGACCTCACCTGGGGCGAACTTGGACAGATGGCCTCCCCCTGGGTCACCGCCGAGGGCGCCTACAACGCCGCCATCCCCCTGCTCCTCGGCCCGGCCACCCCCGCTTCGATGCGCCAGCTCGAGGCCGCCATCGGCTGGCTCTGTTCGGGCACCAGCGCCTTTGGCCCCCAGATGGCGGAGGCCCTGCCCGGCGCCCTGGTCTCTCTCCTCGGGCCGCCCAGCGACCAGGCCGACCACCACCCCGCCACCCAGGGCCTGCTGCGCACGCTGCCGCTGCTGGAGCGCTTCTCCAGCTACCCCTACGCGCCCGGCACCGCCGCCCTCGACGAGAGCGCCCCAAAGGCCCCCCTGCCGGTGGTGTGGGGCCGCAGCGTGCGCGAGGCCGCCGACGCCGCCTGCCTGCAGAGCTTTGGCTGCATCACCTCCTTCTTCGCCCGGGCGCTCTGCGCCGACGCGGTCGACGCCGATCAGGTCACGCTGGATCTGTTTTCCTGGGGCTGCCGAAACCTCGCCCGCAGCGTGCTGTCCACCCCCTCCGAAGACGGCCGCGGCGGCCTGGAGGGCCTGCTGCGCCTCGCCGCCCTCTTTGGCTCCGCCGTCGAGTTGGAGGGCCACCCCCTGGGCGCCCTGGACGAACCGACACAGACCCGCTCCCGCACGCGCCTGCTCGATCAGAGCACCCTGGATGAGGCCGCCCTTACCCATGTCCTGGGCCCCACCCTCCTCAGCCACTGGGGCCCCTTGTCGCCCCTGCCCGTCGCGGACTTCACCGCAGCCCTGAACCATCGCCTCGCCGCCGCGCCCCCCGAGTCCCTGGCCGACTGGCTGGGTGAGCTGACCGGCCTCTTCGCCCGCCTCGACGCCCTGCGCGATCAGGCCCATGGCGCCCCCCTCGCGGCGCCGCCGCACCCCGGCGTCACCCTGCTCCATGTCGCCCACACGGGCTTCGATCTCAGTCGCCTCGACGCCCTGCGCCCGCGCCGCTACGCCACGCCGGTGCCTGGGCTCACCAGCGTCCTCGCTCAATTGCGCCGCCGCACCTTCGCCGGCGAGACCCGCTGGGTGCCGCCCCGGAATTCCGGCACCCGCAGTCTGTCCACCAGCGCCTGGAGCTTCCTGGAGTCGCACAGCGCGATGTATCCCCTGCGCGCTTGGCTTCGTCTCCTTCAGATCGGTCGCTTTGGCCAGCCCGCCCTGCGCCTGCTCCGCGAGGGCTTTGGGAAGGGACCGGCCCAGTACAGCTTCCTGCCGGCCCTGCGCGCGCTCCGCGAGGCCGCCGCGCTGGAGCCGATCCCGCCGATCGGCCCCCTGGTGCCCACCCTGGACAGCCTCATCGGCGCAGACTCGATGATGACGCTGCTGCGGCGCGCCTTCGCCTTCGTCGCCGCCAACGCCAATGGCTACGCCGACAGCCAGTGGGCCACCAGCCCCCTGCGCACCGCCGGCGCCACCAAGGTCGACGCCATCCTCGGCCCCCTGCCCGCCCCCCAGGCGATCCCCCGCCGCTACACCGCCACCGACGTCTTTGACCGCCGCGACGCCGATCGCGACTGGCCGCGCACCGACGCCCGCGGCTACCTGCCCAAGCGCCGAGCCGTGGACAGTCGGGGCGACACGCTCTTCACCATCTCGCTGCCCCTCACCGAGCGCCAGGGCACCGACGCCGAGGTGGTCTCGCGGGCCGCCCTGCGGCTGATCACCCACCTCACGGAGTCGGGGGTGGATGACCATGTGCTGCACGGGCTGCACCGCCAGGCCCGGGCGGCGCTGGGGGACTACCCGGTGGATCTGTCCACCCTCTCGGAGGCCGAGCGCGACCGGCTGATTATCAACGACCTGGTGCCGCGGGTCGCGGGCAAGGTGAAGGGCGACACCGAGCATCCGCTCTACTTCACCGACCTCGCCGTGGTGCTGCACCAGCTCTGCCGCCTGGGCACCGACACCCGCCTGCTGCGCGGGGCTGAGCCGGCCGACGTCCTCGCCGCCGAGGCCGCTGCTCTGCGGGCCGAACCGGGCTGAGTGTACGGGGGGCGCCGATGTCGTGGTCGTAGGTGGTGACCTCGAAGAGGCGGCCGTCGGGATCGGAGAAGTAGATCGACAGCTCCAGCCTGTGATCTTCGAGCTCGACGGCGACGACTTCCTCCAGGTGGGCCTTCCAGGCGAAGAGGCCGGCGGCTTCTTTGCCGAAAGCCACGGTGGAGCGGCGAGGCCGTGCAGGACGTTCGAAGAGCGCCAGGTGGACGGGTGTCGCGCGGTTCGTGCTGTGTCAGGGGACCGTCGGGGGTGGCCCCGCCGGCCCGGGCGCCGACCTGTGCGATGTCGAGGACCTCGGCGAAGCCGGCGACGGCGGCTGCGCGATCGGAGGCGGGGAGGTCAATCTGGTCGATGCCGCGCAGGGTGGACAGGGGGCGGGCGGGGGAGGAGCGGCCGTCAGACGGTCGAGCCGCGCCACCCCGGATCCACTGGCACCCAGCCGGCGTGGTGGCAGGACTGCGGCCGGCGCCCTTCGCCACACAGGACTGCGCCGTGTCCCAGCCAACAAGGGCCGACGGCATGCCGAGGGCCTCGCCCCGCCCGACGACGGCGGCGCAATCGGAGACGTAAGCGTGGACGGGGTCGATGCCATGGAGGATGGGCATCGGTTGAGCTCCCTGGTGGTTTCGCCACACATCCTTTCCACAGGCCTGCGCGGCGCACCCCATGGCAAGCGAGGCTCCGGCGCGTGCGACGGCGCTTCTCCTCCCTGCTTCCAAGCCGCCCGCACGGTCTCCACCAGGGTGACCCAGCCTGCGCTTCTGGATAGACGAGCCCCCGGAAGGTGCGCCGATGTTGGTCTCCCTGGCTCTGTCGCGTTGGAAAGGCTTCTACGAGGTGAGCGCTCCTTTGGGCGCCTGCACCGTGGTGATGGGCGAGAACGCGACCGGCAAGAGCAACCTCGGCGACGCGCTCCGCTTCCTCCATGCGCTTGGTCGAGGCCTCACCCTGGGGGCAGCATTGGATGGGGAGGATAGCGTCGCGGCTGGGCGGTGGAACGGTCTTCGCGGCGGCCGAGCCTCGGTGGCCTGGGGCGACCAGGACCGGATCGGCATTGTCGCGGAGCTGCAATTGGGGCCGGCCGGTCGACAACGGCGTCTCACCTGGCGCCTCTCGGTGGACCTTGGCGTAGGCGCACCCACCCTCGCCGCGGAGTCCTTGACTTCTGAGGAGCAGCTTCTATACACCGTAAGCGGGTCGGAGCTCCTCAATCGGCTCGCCCCTGGCGTACTTCGCGCATTTGTGCGCGCAGAAGGGGGTGAGTCGGAAGACCTCCTGGTCCTGGACCACAGCCCCGTCCTTACACAACTGGCCAACTTGTTGCCGCATCGGCACGACGCCAAGCAGGCTGCAAGTGAGGTCATCGCCTGGTTGAAGAGAATGCGGTTCTTGGAGCTCTCGCCCGCCGTGCTTCGTCTGCCAGCCCTGCCCGAGACCGAATACTTGGGCGATCAGGGCGAAGGTGTGGCGGCCCTGTTGCACCGGCTGAGCCAAGACCCCACCTGGGTCCGCGACCTGTCGAGCTGGCTCCAAGCCCTGGCACCCTCTGTGGGTGTCGTCGAGACACGCCTCGAACATGGTCGGGTCTGGCTGTATTTGCGAGAGCCCCACATCGTCATTCCCGCTTCCAACGCGAGCGACGGCACCCTGCGCCTGCTTGGGCTGCTGGCTGCGGTCTTTGGGAGCGACATTTCCTTGCTCTTCCTCGACGAGGTAGACACGGGCTTGCATCCGACCCGTCAGCACCTGCTGCTACGTCTGCTCACGGCCGGTCTGCAAGAAGGCTCCGTTCAACAGGTTGTGTGCACCACCCACAATCCTGCGACACTGGTGGGTCTGGACGCCCAACAGCGCGGCAGCGCGCTGCTCGCCATTCGCCTCGCCGGAACCCGCAGCGGACGGCTGATTCCCTTGTTCAAGTTGCCCGATTTTGAGCGGGTGATTGCCAATCTGGACCTGGGCCAGCTCGCGATTGGCGGATGGCTGGAAGACGCAGCGTCTTTCATGGAACTTGAGGATGAAAGGAGTGAAGGCGACGGGGGTGGCGACACATGAAGCGCCTCCGCGTATTGGTGATCATGGAGGACTTCCACCAGGATGAGCATATTGTGCTGCCGATCTTGGAGAGCCTCTTTCAGAAATTCGACATCAAGGCAACTGTCCGCCCTTGTCGAAATCCCAACCTGGGAAGCGTAAGCGAAGCACTGAAGATTGACAGAATCGAACAGATTGTCGAGCTTTACCGAGGAAACACGGACCTGTTTCTCGTTGTGGTGGACCGGGACGGACTTCCCAACCGCCGTGCGCAGCTGAATCGCCTGGAAGAACACTTTGCCCTGGCGGGGGATGCGGCAAAGCGTCGTGTCCTCGCGGTGGAAGGATGGCAGGAGATAGAGGTGTGGCTGCTCGCCGGAATGAACGATCTCTCCTCAGACTGGAGCTGGAGCTCAA
>JBEIQK010000791.1:0-2995 GCA_040376505.1 Alphaproteobacteria bacterium
ACTTCGGAGATCACGATGATCCGCTCGCTGCTGCTCTGCCTCGCCCTCGCCTCCACCGCCCTCGCCGCCCCCTCGCGGGCCCCCACTCTCGGGCAGACGGTCGCCAAGGTTGAACAGATGGTCGGCGACCCCACCGCTCGCAGCCTTGCCGCCGGGCAGGGCCTCAACGTCGTCAACGTCACCTGGGAGGACACGGGGCGAAACAAGGGCTCTTCTGTCGGCCCCAATATCTCCGACATGACCATCGGCGTCCGCGACGAGCAGGGGCAGCTCCACCCGATGCCGGTCTTTCGCTTTGACAACTTTTCAGACAAGACCGCCGACATCCGCCCGCAGAATTTTGTGCTCCCGGTGGGAAATCACCGCGGCGCCCCCCTCAAGTCGCTGACCCTCGATCAGCTCCTCAAGCACACCCGCCGCTACCTGCACGATCCCAAGTCCTGGGCGGGTGAAAAGGAGGGCCTCTGGTCGAGCCGCGACAGCCACGTGCTGGTGAGTGCCCAGGCCTGCTTCCTGCCCATCCCCAAGGCGGGCGAGGCCACCTTCACCCCGGTCATCTACAATTACCAGTCGAGCCCCGGCAACCCGGCCGTGTTGACCATCCTGGCCACCCGCCAGGGCACCTCGATCCAGGTGGTCGAGAACGACTTTGGCTACATGAGCGAGCCGCTCTTCTTCAACGCCAACGGCGAGCGGGCCCCGTTTACCGCCATGCGCCAGTCGGACTGGGAGGCCCAGGGCGGTGACCGGGATGAGCAGGGCCCTTCGGGGGGGATCTCGGCGGCCGGCGAAGATGAGCTGGGCGTGGTGATGCTCATCCAGGTGCCGCTCAAGCAGCGGGCCGTGTCCCGCGCCCCGATGGGCTTCGGCGGCTTCTCGGGCGGCCCCCCCTCGGCCGCCCCGATGATGGACTCGGCCGTCGCCGAGCGCAGCGACGTCGAGGCCGCCGTGGTCAGCCATGGGGAGGCCGAGGGGCCCTTCGCCGAGATCAACGGCCTCGCCATCGAGCGCGACGAGCGCTTTCCGGTGCGGGTCACCGTTCAGTTCTACAAGGCCACCAGCAATGGCGTGGTCTCGGCCGAAGACGTGCGCCAGCTCCGCAAGCAGATCGACCGGGTCTACGCCGACGCCGACTTCGTGGGCAGCCTCGTCTCTGCCGGCATGACGGGCCGGCCCACCGAGTGGACCACCCCGCCGACCCCGCCGATCTGGGCCGACACCAGCCGCCTGCAGGCCTTCTGAGCCGGGCGACGGGCGGGGCGACCGATTAGCTCCTGGGCATGCGCCTCCTCCTCGCCCTCGCCCTCCTCGCCGCCTGCGAGCCCGCCACGTCCCCCGCCCGCGTCCCTCCGGCCGCGGTGGATGAGGACGGCGACGGCTACGCCGCCCTGGCCGACGGGGGCACGGACTGCGACGACGCAGTGGCGGCGATCTCCCCCGAGGCGATCGAGGCCTGCAACGGGCTCGACGATGACTGCGATGGGGCGGTGGACGAGACCTTCGATCAGGATGGCGACGGCGCCCTCTTCGATGATCCCGGCTGCCGGGCCCTCGGCGCGCCGCTGGACTGTGACGACAGCGACCCCGGCCGCTCTCCCACCGCCGTGGAGACCTGCGACGGGCGCGATGAGGACTGCGACGACCGGGTCGACGAATTGCCCGACGCCGACGGCGATGGCGTGGGCGCCTGTGAGGACTGCGACGACGCCGACGCGGCCCGCAGCCCCAATGAGGCCGAGCGCTGCGACGGCCTCGACAACAACTGCGACGGCCGGGCCGACGAGCCCTGGGACCTCGACGGCGACGGCCTCGCGCCCTGCGCCGGCGACTGCGACGACGGCGATCCCGAGGCCTTCCTCGGCGCTGCCGAGCTGTGCGACGGTGTCGACAATTCCTGCGATGGCACGGTCGACGAGGGCTTTGACGCCGATGGCGACGGCTTCTCCACCTGCCGCGGCGACTGCGACGACACCCAGGCCACTGTGAACCCCTGGGCCGAAGAGGTCTGCGACGGCCTGGACAATGACTGCGACGGGGCCGCCGACGGCGATGATCTCGACGACGGCGATGAAGACGGCGATGGCTACGGCCGCTGTGGCGTGGACTGCGACGACGAAGACGCCGACATCTTCCCCGGCGCTTCAGAGGTCTGCGAGGGGCTCGACACCGACTGTGACGGTCTGATCCCGGCCGATGAGTCCGACGCCGACGCCGATGGCGAGCGCCCCTGCGACGGCGACTGCGATGACGCCGATCCGGCGATCGCCGCGGCCTTCCCCGAGGCCTGTGACGGCCTGGACAATGACTGCGATCCGGCCACCCTGGAGTCGGTGGACCACGATGGCGACGGCGCCAGCGCCTGCGAGGGGGACTGTGACGACCGCGACCCGGCGATCGCCCTGGGGGGCGTGGAGATCTGCGACGCCAAAGACAATGACTGCGACGGGACGGTGGACGAGATGGCCTGCGCTCCCTGTACGCGGTCCACCTATGGCGATCACAGCTACCTCTTCTGCCCCAATCGCCTCGTCTGGACCGACGCCCGGGACTTCTGTCTGGCCCGGGGCCGCGATCTGCTGGCGATCACCGACAACCTGGAGGAGAGCTGGCTCTCCGCCGAGATCGACACCCGCCTGGGCGCCGGCCCCTGGATGGGCCTCAATGACCTCACCACCGAGGGCGACTTTGTGTGGAGCAACGGCGAGCCGGCCGACTACCTCAACTGGGCCAGCGGGGAGCCCAATGACTCGGGCGGCGAGGACTGCGCGCAGGCCCGGTGGAGCGGCGACGCCTGGAACGACGCGGTGTGCGGCTATGCCAACACCTTCGTCTGCGAGTCGCTCGACTAAAACAGATCGTCGATCAGGCTGACCGGGCGCGACTCCAGGAAGGTGACGGAGGACTCCAGGTAGGCGGCGGCGGTCTCGGGCGAGACCTCCTTGTAGGGGTCTGCGGCGATGGAGGCTTCGAGGCGGGCGAAGGTCTGGCGGGCCTC
>JBEIQK010000222.1:0-8785 GCA_040376505.1 Alphaproteobacteria bacterium
GGTCCCTGAATTCGCAGGGGCCCGCAGTCCAAGGCAGGCGGGTCGCGGTCGGGGCCCATTTTGTGCCCGGATCGCAGCGCGAGCCGTACCTGCATCTGGGCTGCGCCGCGGTGTTCGCCACCGCACCGCGAAAATCCAGAGGAGCATCATGGATACCATCGACATCGCCGCCTCCCTGCGCATTGGCACCGGCAAGAGCATCGCCCGCAAGGTCCGCAAGGGTGGTCAGCTGCCTGCGGTCATCTACCGGGCCGGCGCCGAGTCCGCCTCGGTGCAGATCGACCCGGTCGGCCTCGAGAAGGCCTTCGCCAAGACCGGCAACCCCAACACCCTGGTCAACCTGACGGTGAACGGCGCCACCCGCACCTGCCTCGTGCAGGCCGTTCAGCGCCACCCGCTCACCAAGGTGCTGCGCCACGTCGACTTCTACGAGGTCGACCCCAACACCGACGTTCGCGTCCGCGTTCGCCTCACCCCGGTGGGAACCTCGGCCGGCCAGAAGGCGGGCGGCTCGCTGCGCATCATCCGCCGGCACGCCTTCGTCATCTGCAAGCCGCACCAGATCCCGGCGGTCATCGAGCTCGACGTCACCCCGCTCGAGATCGGCGCCACCGTCAAGGTCTCCGACCTCGTGCTCAGCGAGGGCGTGAAGGTCGACAGCCGGGTGAACGTCGCCATCATCGAAGTCATCGGCAAGAAGGTCGAGGGCGAAGGGAAGGGCAAGTAGCCCGTGTGGCTGGTGGTGGGCCTGGGCAACCCAGGTCGACGGTATGAGGCGACCCGGCACAACGTCGGGTTCCGCGTGGTCGAGCGCCTCGCGGAGCGGTGGGGTTTCCCTGTCGACGCCAAGGATCTGTTCGGCGCCAAGGTGGGCGAAGGTCAGGTGCGCAATACGCGCGTCCTGGTCGCGCGCCCCCAGGGCTTCATGAACCTGTCCGGTCAGCCCGTCGTCTCCATCGCCGGCTTTCACAAGCTCGGTCCCGACCGCGTTGTGGTTGTCCATGACGATCTCGACCTTCCGGTGGGCGATGTCCGCTGCAAGGTGGGGGGTGGTCATGGCGGGCACAACGGCCTGCGCGACATCATCCGGGTCATCGGCGGCGACTTCCTGCGCGTCCGCTATGGCATCGGGCGTCCGCCCGAAGGGTGGGAGGTCGCCGACTTCGTCCTTGGCAAGTGGGGCCCCGAAGAGGCGGCGCTGCTCGGTCCGGGGGTGGAGCGCGCGGCCGACGTCATCGAGGTGGTCCTCACCGAGGGCGCCGCGGCGGCGATGAACCAGTTCAATGTGCGGTCGGGCGGTCCTCGTCCGGCGGCACCGGGTGGCGCCGCGTCGGCGCGCCCGGCCCAATCGAGCAGCGGGCGGTGACCGACCTGCTGTCGACCTCTCCGGTGGCCTTTGGCCGTCGGTTCCTCCGCGGGGGCCTCTCCTGAGGCCCTCCAATCGGTCCAAGTGGAGGTAGAGCGAAATGCTCCATCACAATGAGTACGAGACGATCATCATGACGCGTCCGGATGCGGACGACGCTGAGATCAAGCGCCTCGCGGACAAGTTCGTCCGCATCATCGCCGAGTACAAGGGCACCTTGCTGGTCCAGGAAGACTGGGGCCGGCGGAAGATGGCCTACTCGATCAACAAGCACCAGCAGGCGCACTACGCCTACCTGAACTTCGTGGGCCCCTCGAACCTCCCCCTGGAGATCGAGCGGAACCTGCGCATCGAGGACAACCTCCTGCGCTACCTCACGGTTCAGCTCGCCGCCGACGTGGAGGCGGAAGACCGCCGCCAGCTCGCCGAGGAGCGTCAGCGTCAGCGCCAGGCCAAGCTGGCCGCCATGCTTCAGGACGACGACGAGGAAGGCCTCGGCGACGATGACCTCGGTGGTCGTCGTGATCGCGAGCCCCGCGAAGATGTCGAAGACGACGAGTAGGCTTCATCCCGTTTTCCGCCGGGCGGCCGCCGCGCTGCCCAATGAGAGGTTTCCATGTCTCGTTTTCGCCGCATGGGTCGTCGGAAGGTCTGCCGCTTTTGTGCCGACAAGAGCCTGACCATCGACTACAAGGACCCCAAGCTCCTGCGCAGCTTCATCACCGAGCGGGGCAAGATCGTGCCCCGGCGCATCTCGGGGAACTGCGCCCGTCATCAGCGCGAGCTGGCTGTCGCGATCAAGCGCGCCCGCCACATTGCCTTCCTCCCCTTCCTCGCGGTCGAGTAGGAGATCCCCATGAAGGTCATTCTTCAGCAGGATGTCTCCAACCTCGGTCGCCTGGGCGAGGTGGTGAAGGTCCGCGACGGCTACGGCCGCAACTTCCTCATCCCCCGGGGGCTCGCCGTCCTCGCCGATGAGAAGAACGTCGCACGCATCGTGCACATGCAGAAGATCGCCGAGGCCAAGGCCGCGCGCGAGCTGGCTGAGGCCAAGGCCCAGGGCGAGAAGCTCGGTCTGGCCGCGGTCACCATCCGCCGCGAGGCGGGCGCCGACGGCAAGCTCTTCGGCTCGGTCACCAACCGGGACATCGCCGACGCGCTGGTCGCCGAGGGCTACACCGTGGACCGCAAGCAGGTGGTGGTGGACGACTCGATCCGCGCCATCGGCAAGTTCATGGTGCCGGTCAAGCTGCACCGCGACGTCTCCGTGCAGGTCACGGTCTACGTCGTCCAGTAGCGGGCTGGGGCTCGGCGGCCGCCGGGCTTCAAGGTAGGAGAGCCGGTCTGCCCCTTGGGGTCGACCGGCTCTTCGTGCGTCTGGCGGCGCCGGCGACGGTCGCGTGGAGGATGGTGTGGAGAACAGCCGACCGCTGCCCCGGAGCCCGGAGTCCGAGCGGGCCGTCCTGGGCGGCCTGATGGTCGACCCCGACAAGATGGCCGACATCGCGGAGATCCTCCTCCCCGAGGACTTCTACCGGGAGAGCCACGCCAAGCTTTTCCAGCTGATGCTGGAGATGGCGGAGCGCGGCCAGCCCACCGAGATGCTGGCCGTGGTCGACGCCATCTTGAAGGCAGGCCGCGACGAAGAGATGGGCGGGATCTCCTATGTGAGCGGGCTCGCCGACCATGTGCCCAGCACCGAGAACCTCAGCTACTACGCCAAGACGATCCGCGAACGGGCCGTCGCGCGGCGGCTGATCGAGGGCACCCAGGCCATCCGCGACGTGGCCCTCGAAGGCCAGAAAGAGCTGCCGGAGCTCCTCGACTTCGCCGAATCGACCATCTTCAAGATCACCCAGGATCGGGCCAGCGCCGACTGGTCGCGCCTGAGCCAGGTGGTAGACGGTGAGATTGTCCGCATCCAGGAGCTGAGCCAGAAGAGCGGCGAGGTCACCGGCGTGCCGACGGGCTTCATCGACCTCGACAAGATGCTCGCCGGGCTCCATCCGAGCGACCTGATGATCCTCGCCGCCCGGCCGGCGATGGGAAAGACCGCCTTTGTGCTCAATCTGGCCCGAAACGTGGCCAATCACGGGGGCGTGGGCATCTTCTCGCTGGAGATGAGCAAAGGCCAGTTGGCAACTCGTATGTTGTGCTGCGAGGCCCGGGTCGACGCGGGCAAGGTGCGAACAGGCATGCTCTCGCGCACCGAGGACTGGCCAGCCCTCACCGAGGCCGCCGAGACGCTCTACCGGCTGCCGATCTACATCGACGACACGCCGGGCGTGTCGATCACCCAGGTGCGCAGCAAGGCCCGTCGCCTCAAGGCCCAGGACCCGAGCTTCACCCTGCTGGTCGTCGACTACATCGGTCTGATGGGCGGCGACGACAAGGTCAGCCGCGAGCAGCAGGTCTCGGCCTCCAGCCGCGGGCTCAAGGCCCTGGCCAAAGAGCTGAGCATCACGGTGATCGCGCTCTCCCAGCTCAACCGTGGCGTAGAGAGCCGCAACCCGAAGATCCCACAGCTCTCCGACCTCCGCGAGTCCGGCGCCATCGAGCAGGACGCCGATGTGATTCTGTTCATCTATCGCGATGAGTACTACAACAAGGAGAGCCCGCGCATCGGCGAGGCCGACATCATCATCGCCAAACAGAGAAACGGCCCCACGGGTGACGTCGCCCTGGCCTTCCACGGGCGGTGGACCCGCTTCGACAACCTCGACAAGCGGAGCGACGGCTATGCCAACTAGCGCCGCGCTGCTGGCGGCCCTCCTCTGGAGCGGCGACGCGCTGGCCCTCGACGGCAATGATCGCCTCGTGATCACGCTGCAGGGCGGCCTGGTGGTCGAGGGCTGGTTCTACCGCAGCGACGGCGAGGTCGTGGTCGTGTCGGGCGGCAACCGCTTTCAGTCGCTGCCGGTGGATCTGATCGCCTCGGTGCAAACAAATGGCCTTTCCATGCCGTTGGATGTCTTTCAGGCCGAGCTGCGCACGGCGGCCCATAGCTTGGCGCCTGAGGTGGGGGTGCCGCATCCGGCGACGGTGACGGTCGCCGCGGCGATCTGGCCCGGAGCGGGGCCCGCCTTGCTGGGAGACTGGGGCGACGCGGCGGCCCTGACCGGCTTGGAGCTGGCGGTGATCGGCGCCGGCGCCCTGGCCGCTCGCAACGACGGGGGAATGGGGGTCTTCATCCCCCTCGCCGGCTTGGAGGTGCTGATGCGGGTGGTCACGGTGGACGAAGTGCGACGGGAGGCCCGCCGGCGCCGGGGGGGCAAGCCCCTGCGCCCGCCCGACATCATGCCCACGACGGGGCAGGGCGGTCCAACAGAATGATCCGCCCACAGACGGGTACCGCTTGCCGGGCGGTGCAGCGGCGAATAACGGGCGGTCGCCACTGTCCCGGCCGCACCCTGCCTCGCTCTCCTCCTTCGCGGCGCCTGCCTCCTTCCGCACCCTCCTGGGGGCGCGCAAGCAGCGGCGTCCACGTGGAGCCGCTCCTCGGCGGGGCCCATGCGCCAGGGTCATCCAGAACCAGGAGCTCGTCGGAATCATGAACATGGAAGATCTGCTCAGCCGGTTCAACGCCCATGTTGAGAAGTACACCCAGCACCGGGAGTACATCCGGCGGGCGCAGAGCCAGGCTTCGAAGTTCTCGACCGCCATCATTGAAAAGGTCGTCCTCGACCACGAGATCAAGTCGGGTCAGGTCGCAGACCAGGTCCTTCCCCTCGTGCCCGAGATCGAAGGCCTGATCGCTGACATCCTGGCGGAGAAGGATGACATCCAGCGCAACAAGGCCTCCTCCGACGAACGGATGGAAGAGCTCGACCTCCGGCTCGCCATCGGCGAGATCGATGAGGATGGCTACGACGCCGAGGGGGGTGAGCTCCGCGGTGAGCTCGAAGCCGCCAACGGCAAGATCGAGGTGCTCGACGGCGACCTCCAGCGCCTCACCGTAGCCCTGGACCGCTGGGTGACCCTCGCCGCCGAAGCCCGTCAGGACGACGGTCGCACCCCGGCGCGCCCGGCCCCGGCCCCTGTGGCGGCGCCGGCTCCCGTGGTCGTCCCGGTGGTGGTCGCCCCGCCGGTCGCCCCCGTGGTGGTCGCGGCGCCCCCGGTGGCCCCCGTGGTGGTCGCCCCGCCGCCGGTCGTCGCCCCCGTGGTTGCCCCCGCGCCGGTGGCGGAGCCCGAGGTGGCCAGCGTCGAGGACGCCGGCCAGCACACCCACCTCACCCCCGTGAAGGAAGACGTCTCCGCCGTCTTCGAAGACTCCCCGGCCGCCACCGCCGCCAAGGCGATCAACGAGACGGTGGCCGCCGAGGCCATCGAGGCCTCGGAGGTCGACTTCGACTTCGACGAGCCCAAGTCCGCGGAGCCCGAGGCCGCCCCGGTCGAGGAGCCCGCCCCCGCCGAGATGGACGTTGAGATCAACATGGACGGCGCGGGCGTGGACGCCATCGCTGGCGATGAGATCGGCGTCGACCTCGATGTGGCCGAGACGGTCCCTGCAGCCCCGGCCGCTCCGGCTGCCTCCGGCTCCGACGAGTCCCGCCGCGCCATCCTGCTCTACCAGGAAGGCACCGCCGACGAGCAGATCTACCCCTTCACCAACGATGTCCTGACGATCGGCCGCGGCCGCGACAACGACATTCAGATCAAGAATGACTCCAAGGTCTCGCGCTTCCACTGCAAGTTCTTCAAGCGCGGCGGCCACTTCTACGTGGAAGACAACAAGTCCTCCAACGGTACGCTGGTCAACGGTGAGCTGATCACCGAGCGGCGGCTCTTTGGCGGCGAGGAGGTCATCATCGGCGAGACCTTCTTCCGGTTCCGGATCCTCTGAAGGCGAATGGGCGCTCGGCTGGCCTACACCACCCATGAGGCGGCGCAGCTGCTGGGCGTAAGCCTGCCTACCATCGTCAACTGGATCAAAGCAGGACGCATCGATGCCCACCGGACTCCCGGTGGGCATCGTCGCATTGTGGTGGACGAGCTGCGCCGCTTTGCCCAGGCCAATGGCTTTCCGCTGGTCGATGGGCTGGCCTTGGTCGCGACCCTCGCCGAGGCCGCGCCGCCGGTCGCAGTGGCCCGGCCCCTCGTCCTGGTGGTGCACGCCGAGCGCGACTTCAGCGAGATGGTGGGCGAGGTCCTCGAAGGGCGCCTGGGCTGCCAGTCCGCCTTCGCCGACTGCGCCTTTTCGGCCGGGCTGCGGGTCGGCATCGACAAGCCGGCCGTTGTCGTCGTCGACTTCGGCACCCCCGACCTCGACGCCCTGCGGCTCGCCCGGGTGCTGCGGGCTTCGGGGCCGCCGCGCCCCATCGGCCTGATCGGCCTCGTCGACGTGGTGGACCCCATCCTGGCCGATCGGGCGCGGGACCTGGGCTTCGCTGCCCTCCTGCGCCAGCCGGTCGGCCTCGACCGCCTCGCCGAGGTCGTCGCGGGCTTGATTTAGGGGCCGCGCTCGGCGCGCGAGAAGGGCAGGGGAGGGTTTCGGGCCCCGCGGCGGCGCCAGATGAGCTCGGCGACGATGCTGATGGCGATCTCCTCGGGGGTCTCGGCGCCGAGATCGAGGCCGACGGGCCCCTGCAGCCGGGCGAAGAGGGCCGGGTCCATCCCCCCGGCCTCCAGCCGCAAACGGAAGCGCGCCACCTTGGCCTTGCTGCCGATCAGGCCGAGCCAGAGCAGATCGCGGGGGAGCAGGGCCTCGACAAGGCGCTGATCAAGGGCGTGTGCGTGGGTCACAACCAGAACCGCGGTGCGCGGCCCCAGCGGCAAGCGGTCCAGCGCCGCGTCGGGCTCGGCCAGCAGCCGCGCGGTGCCGGGCGGGAAGCGGCTGGCCTCCAGCCATTGTTCGCGGGCGTCGACCACCGTGATCTCAAAGCCGAGCGGGGCTGCCGCCATCGCCGTCGCGGCGCCGACGTGCCCGCCGCCCAGGATGATCAGCCGCTCCGGCGGCAAAAAGGGCTCCACAAAGGCCTCCACGGCGCCGCCGCAGCACATTCCGAGGTCGCGGGTGAGGTGGGCGGCGAAGCGGCGCGGCCGGCCCTCCTGTAAGGCCGCCAGTGCCTCTGTGATCAGCCGGTGTTCGAGCTCGCCGCCGCCGATGGTGCCGACGATGGCGCCGTCGGCGTAGACCAACATGCGGGCGCCCCCCGCGCGCGGGGTGGAGCCGTTGACGCCGACGATCTGGACGAGGACGCAGGGGAGGTGGGCGTCCTGGGCCGCGACCAGCGCGCGGAGCGCCTTCACCGGCCGGCCCGGGCCCGAACCCGCGTCAAGGCCTGGCGGCAGCCTTCCAGGGTCTCGGCGGTGTCCCAGCCCCGCACGGCGCCGTTCTCCACGCGCAGCTCGCCGCCGACCCAGACCCGACGCACCGCGGCAGGGGTGAGGGCGTAGACCAGGGCGCTGTGCGGATCACCGCCGCCCCAACCGGAGATGACGTCGGGCTCGATCTCCACGAGGTCGGCCGGGCGACCCACCTCCAGGCAGCCGGCCCCGGTTTGCAGGGCCTCCGCCCCCTTGCGCGTGGCCATCTGCAGCACCGTGCCCGCCTCCATCGCGCTGGCGCCCAGCCGCGGCTTCTGCAGCAGGGCGGCGAGGCGCATCTCGGTGAAGGCGTCGAGGCGGTTGTTGCAGGGCGCCCCATCGGCGCCCAGGGTCACGCGGATGCCCTTGGCCAGCAGCTCCGGCACCCGGGCGAAGCCGCTGGCCAGCTTGAGGTTGCTGCTGGGGCAGTGGGCGACGGTGGTGTCGGTGCGCGCGAGGCCGTCTTCTTCGGTCTCGTTCAGGTGTACACAGTGGGCCAGCACCACGTCGGGGCCGGCGATGCCCACCTCTTCGAGCCAGGTGACGTTGTCGGTGCCGGTCATCTGCCGCACCATCGCCACCTCGTCTTTGTTTTCGGAGGCGTGGGTGTGCAGCAGGCAGCCCCGACGCCGGGCCTCGATCGCGGTCTGGCGCAGGAGGGTCTCCGAGCAGCTCGGCACGAAGCGGGGCGCGAAGGCGTAGCGCAGGCGATCGGTGCGGTGGTGCCAGCGTTCTGCGAGGTCCACCGCGCTCTGCAAGCTGCGATCGGTGCTCTCGCCCAGGCCCGCCTCATTGTCGCGGTCCATCATCGCCTTGCCGATCGCCGCGCGCAGGCCGGCCTCTTCGGCGGCGGCGAAGACCGCGTCGGTGTGGCTGACCGTCGCCATGTCGAGGATGGCGGTGGTGCCGCCCAGCAGGAGCTCGGTGATGCCGAGGCGCGCCGACCAGTACACGCTGTCTTCGTCGTGGGCCTTCTCGAAGGGCCAGATGCGCAGGCGCAGCCAGTCGAGGAGCGGCAGGTCGTCGGCGAGGCCGCGAAAGAGGGTCTGGACGAGGTGGATGTGGGTCTGGGTGAAGCCGGGCATCAACCAGCGCCCCCGCAGGTCGATCACC
>JBEIQK010000119.1:0-12093 GCA_040376505.1 Alphaproteobacteria bacterium
ACCGCGATCGGCCGGTAGGGCGGCTCGGTCATCGCGGCCAGCAGCCCGCCGATGCGGCCCTGGGCCCCGACGATGATCACGTCGCCGCCGGGCTCATCGGGGGGCCGCATCGCTCAGATCGCCATCCCGTACAGGCCATAGAGGAGCATCTTGGGGCTGATGGTGCGCAGCTCGATCATCTGCCGCTTGATCTGCGCCGGGCGCATGTAGAAGCGGCGCAGGGCCCAGGACTGCATCTTGATCAGGTGCTCGGGATCGTAGCCGGGGGGGTGGTAGATCAGCCGGTCGGGATCGGGGTTGAAGGTGGTGTAGTTCTCCCAGTCATCGCGGAAGAGGTCCTTCTGCCAGCGGTCCTCGAAGAGCTTGCTGCCCGGGAAGGGCACGGTGATCGCGTACTTGGCGAAGTCGAGGTCGAGCTCGATGGAGAACTCCACCGTCTCGCGGGTCATCTCGGGGGTCTCGCCGGGCATGCCGATCATGAACAGACCCACCGTCTGGATGCCGGCGTTGCGGGCGTGGGCCACGCCCTCGCGCACCTTCTGGGTGGTGATGTTCTTGTTGACGTTGCCGAGCAGCATGTCGGAGCCCGACTCGATGCCCATCAGCACGCGCCGGCAGCCGCCCTCGTACATGAGATCGGCGGTCTCTTTGTCGAGGCGGTCGCAGCGGGTCTCGCTGAGCCACTGGCACTTCTTGTCGAGGCCGCGCTTGACCAACTCCTTGCAGAAGGGCTCCAGGTCTTTCTTCACGAGGGGGAAGATGGGGTCGACGAAGCCGATCTGCTTCACGCCGTAGCGGTCAACGAGGAACTCGTACTCGTCGACGATCTTGATGGGATCGCGCTTGCGGTAGACCTTGCCGCCGGTGTTGATGAGCGAGCAGTAGTCGCAGCGGTACGGGCAGCCGCGCGAGCCGGTCATCGTGAGCACGGGCTTGGCGAAGTCGGCGAAGGGGAGCAGGCCGTAGCGGTGGTAGGGGAAGAGGTGCCAGGCCGGGTAGGGCAGATCGTCGAGGTCGCGGTTGAGCACGCGCGCCTTGTTGGTGATGATCTCCCCGTCGGTGCTGCGCCAGGTGATGCCGTCGACGGCGCTGAAGTCTTTTTCGCCCTTCGACAGGGCGTCGACCAGCTCCTGGATGGTGATCTCGCCGTCGTGGTGGATGCAGAAGTCGGCGTCGCCGCTGCGCACGATGTCGCGGGCGAAGACGTCGGCGTGGACGGCACCCCAGACGATCTTCGCCTCGGGCAGACGGCTGCGCAGGCGCTGCGACAGCTCGCTGCACACCGGCGCCGAGGGGGTGAGGACGGTCATGCCGATGATGTCGGGCTTGAAGCGCTCGGCCCGCTCCAGCACGTCGTCGCCGGAGAGCTTCTCGGCGAACATGTCGATCACCCGCACGAGGCAGCCGTGGGTCTCGGCGGCGGCGGCGATGTAGGCGAGGCCGATGCAAGGCATGGGCTCAAGCAAGCCAGCGAAGCGGCCGAGCTTGCGCATGTTCATGGCGGGGTTGATGAGCAGGACGCGCAAGACAGCTCCAGGGGGTGGCGTGCGGGGGCCACACAGTTGCGAGCGTACCCCGCTCAGCCGGGGAGCCCAAGAACCGGCGGATCTTCGAAGGGGCAGAGCTTGCAGGCGAGGCGGAGCAAGGCCGCCTCGCGGCCGGGAGTCACGAGGGGCGGGGCGCCGTCGAGCAGGATCGCGCTGGCCAGGAGCTGATCGGCGAGGAAGAGGTCGCGGGCCGGCGGCAGCGACACCGGCGCGCCGCGATCGAAGAGGTGCTCCCCGCTGATGAGCACGCTGCCATCGGACAGATCGAGCATCAGGTCGAGGTGCCGGCGGGCGCCCTCCTGGGCCAGCAGCTCCAGCTCAACCAGGGCGTTGCGGCCGATCTGCAGCTCGGCGGCGAGGTGCTGCGGCTCGTTCTGCATCACGGTGACGGCGGCCGGCGCGCCGAAGAGATCGACGAGGCGGTGCAGCCGGGCGAGGTTGGCGTGGGCGAGGCTCCAGGTGGCCGTCCGCGGCCGGGAGCGCCAACGCAGGGCCCCGCCGCGCAGGCTGCGACCGGCGCAGCGGCCCCGCAGCCACCGGGCCATCGGGGTCATCACCTCGATGTGGGCGACGTGCAGCGTGAGGTTGAGCCGGCGGGCCTCGGCGAAGAGGGCGAGGGCGTCGTCTTCGGTGGCGGTGAGCGGGTACTCGCAGAGCACATGGCGGCCGGCGGCGAGGGCGGCCCGCACATAGGCCGGGTGGGTGGTGTCGGGGCTGCAGATCGCGACGGCGTCGACCTGATCGAGCAGGGCGGTGGCCGAGGGGGCCGCCACAAGGCCGGCGCCGGCGAGGTCACCGCCGAAGCCGCAGACCAGCGTGGCGCGCGGATCGTCGCGGATCGCCTGCGCGCGGGCCTTGCCGGCGATGCCCAGCCCCAGGATTCCCCAGCGCATTCACCACCCCCGCAGGCGGCGGGCGGCGGCCCGGTCGCGGCGGTCGGGCTTGCCCTTGACCCGCTCGATCGAGGCCTCCAGCTCTTTGGGGGGCGGCGGCGGGGTGTGGTCGACGAAGAGCGTGGCGGCGACGGCGGCGGGGCCGCGCTGATCGAGGAGGCGGGCCACGGTGAGGATGCGGGGCCCCCCCGGCGTGGTGGCCACGATGGCGTCGCCGATTTGAACGGTCTTGGCGGGCTTGACCGCGAGGCCGTTGATCTTGACGTGGCCGCCCTCAATGGCCTCCTGGGCGAGGCCGCGGGTCTTGTACAGTCGGGCGGCCCAGAGCCACTTGTCGATCCGCACCACGGAGGGATCAGGCTTCTTGGGGCCATCGGTGAGGAGGGTCTCCTCATCGCCTTCTTCGGGGGATGCCTTGGGGTGGGTCATGTTTTTCCCGGGCCGAGGAGAGGACTGTCGTGCGGAACGGAACAGGTTGGTTACACCGCGCAACGAATCGGGCGATCGCGCAGCCTGCGCGAGGCCCAGGAGCAGCGGAGCGAGCCGTGAGCCACGAAGAGAAGTCTGGTCAGCCGATCGAACTGTACTACGATGTCGTCTGTCCCTATGCGCGCCTGGGCTACTACCGCGTGGCGGCGCTGGCCGCCGCCTACGGCCGGCCCCTGCACCTCAAGCCGGTGCTGCTGGGCGGCCTCTTCCAGGCCCACGAGGCGCCGCAGGTGCCAGCAAGCACCTGGGGGCCCTCCCGTCAGGCCTACATCCTGCAAGACATCCTGTGGAGCTCGGCGCGGGCCGGTCGGCCGGTGGAGATGCCCGCCGGCCACCCCCAGCGCACCGTGTCGGCGATGCGCCTGCTCACCGCCGCCTCGGCCGCCCAGGTGGGCCCGCTGAGCGAGGCCCTCTTTGAGGCCTACTGGGCCCGGGGGCTCGACGTCACCGATCGGGCCGTACTGGCGGAGCTGGCCGCTGGGGTGGGGCTCTCCATCGATGTGATCGACGATCCGGCCGTGAAAGACGCCCTGCGGGACAACACCGCTGCAGCGGCGGCGCGCGGCATGTTTGGCGTGCCCACGGTGGTCTACGGCGACCAGATGTGGTGGGGCCAGGATCGCTTGCACTTCCTCGAGGCCGCCCTCGCCGGCCATCCGGTGGAGCCGGCCGTGCGGCTGTCCAACCGCACGGGGCGCCCGGTGCGGTTCTTCCATGACTTCTCCAGCCCCTTCAGCTACCTCGCCGCCACGCAGATCAGCGCGATCGCCCGCCGCCATGGCTCGCCGGTGGAGTGGACGCCGATCCTGTTGGGCGCGCTCTTCAAGCAGATCGGCACCGCCGATGTTCCGCTCTTCACCTTCTCCGAGGCCCGTCAGCAGGCCCTCATCCGCGACGCCGCGGAGTGGGCCCGTTGGTGGGGGGTCGACTTCACCTTCCCGGCGAACTTCCCGCTGCGCTCGGTGCTGCCGCTGCGGGTGGCGATTCTCTGCCCCGAGGCCACCCTGCCGCTCTACCGGGCCTACTGGGCCGAAGGCCGCGACATTAGCGACGTCGCCGTGGTGAAGGACGTCCTGCGCGAGAGCGGGCTCGACGCGGGCGTGGTGGATCGGGCCGAGGAGGCCCGCGATGGGCTCAAGGCCAACACCGCGCTGGCCGTGGAGAAGGGTGTCTTTGGTCTGCCGACCTTTGTGGTGGAGGACGAGGTGTTGATCTGGGGCCAGGACCGCCTCTTCCTGTTGGAAGACGTCATCGCCGGCTGGTCGCCGGCGATCGAGACGCCGACGCCCCCGCGCGTCTACGACTACTAAGCCGATGTGGTCGGCCTTCCTGGGGGTCGCCCTCGCCGCCGAGCCGCCCGATGTGGCGGTGCGTTGGGTGAGCCGGCTGGAGGCGGCCACGCCCCAAGCGGCGGAGCGATCGCCGGCCTGGGGCCCCGAGGCGCCGGCCTGGCCGCTTTGCCCGCTCCCGTCGGCGGGGGCCGATGGCTCGATCCGCTCCTCGTCGGATCCGACGCTGATCGCGCGCTGGTCGGCGGATCCGATGGCGGTGATGGCGGCCTGCCAGGCGCTCACCTACCGCTCCTGGGAGCTGTGGATGGAGGTAAAGCCAGGCGATCAGCGGGTCTTCGCGCCCTTGCGCCTGCGGGTGACGGCCCTGCCCGAGGGGGTGTCGGGGCCGGCCCTGCTGCGATCGGCGGTGGCCGAGGGGGCGGTGGCCGATCGCGGCGGCGAGGCGGTGCTGGCGGTGGGCGGCTACCTCGTCGAGGTGCATGTGCCCTGCAAGAACGCCGCCCTGCTCTCGCTGGAGGTGCGCGATCTGGTGGCCGGCCTCGCCGCGGGGCCCTCGCCGCTGCCGGTGGCGCCCAACCTGCTGTGGAGCGCCTGCGGGCGGGAGTCCTTCGTCGAGCGGCCGCTCGCCGAGGTCCTGGAAGATGCGGCCCGGCCGCGCAGCTACTTTGGGATCGCCTTCCCCGAGGCCCGCGACGCCGCCCTGGGCCGTCCGCCGGCCCCTTGAGGGGCGGGAAGAGATCGTGCCCTGAAGTGTGACAAGCGCCAGGGCGCGGGCCCCTCACAATGTTCTCACAGGTGACACGCTCGGGCCTTTGCTCGATGAGAAGGCCGATGGTGGCGTATCAATCGGGCCACAGGTCGCCCTGGTGCGGGGTGAGGAGGGGGGTGGAACCGGGCACCACCCCTGGGGTCAGATTGACTCGGATTGGGGCCCATGGTACCCCTTGCACCCGTCGACGATGATGTTCGCAGCGACCTTCCCGCGCTTTCCTGCGGCGCGGGCCGCTCCTTCGGCACCCACCCTGGTGGGGACCTTGCCAAGGGGCTTGCAAGACGTCACCTGTCGTGGTCTGCTTGGACACCGTTCCCCAACCCCTCCGGCCAACTACACCAGCGGGCCCCTCAAGCCCCTTCATGGAGTTTTCGATGATCGAGTCAATGCAGAAAGCGTTTGAAGGCGGTGGCATCTGGATGTGGCCCATCCTCGTTTGCCTCGTGCTCACCCTCGCCATCGTGTTCGAGCGCGCCTACTTCCTCTACGTGAAGTCGGCCGAAGACAAGGCTGGCCTGCTCAAGGGTCTCAACAGCCACGTCCTGCGCGGCGACATCAACGGCGGCATCCGCTTCCTGAACAGCCAGAAGCAGGGCCCCATCGCCCGCATCCTGAAGGCGGGTCTCCTCCGCGCCCACCGCGACGACGCTGAGGTTCAGGCCTCCCTCGACGAGGCGAGCCTCCGCGAGATCCCGCTGCTCGAGAACCGGATCGGCTACCTCGCGGTGCTCTCCAACGGCGCCACCCTCCTCGGCCTCCTCGGCACCATCGAAGGCATGATCAAGTGCTTCGAAGCCGTCGCCAAGGTCGACCCCGCCCAGAAGGCCACCATCCTCTCCGGTGGTATCTCTGAGGCCATGAACTGCACCGCCTTCGGTCTGGTCACCGCCATCCCCGCCCTCTTCTTCTTTGCGTGGTTGAACACCAAGGTTCAGCACACCATCGACGACATCAACGAGGGCATCGTCACCGAGATGAACCTCGTCCTCGCCAACCGCCGCCTCTTCTCCAGCCAGGTCGAAGGCGCCGGTGAGGGTGCGGGCGCGCAGGCCAAGTGATCGGCGCTCCCCCCAATCTGGTTGAGGTGACCCATGGGTGCGTCATTTGACGACGGGAAAAAGGGTCGAGGTAAATCGAAAAACTTCGACCTCAACCTCGTGCCCTTTATCGATCTGCTCTCCTCGCTGATCACCTTCCTCATCGCCACCGCGGTGTGGAACCAGCTCAGCTCGCTGAACGTCGAACAGGCGATCAGCGATCCGAATTCGGAGCCGCCGGCCGAGCAGGAGCCGGATCCCGTGCCGCCCCTCACCATCCACATCCGCGCGGATGGGGTGGCGGTGCTGCGCAAGCTCGAAGAGATGAAGAACTTTCCCGCGATCGGCGACCAGGAGTACGACTGGAAGGCGATCGAGGAGTCCATCAAGGCTGAAGCCGAGGCTCATCCCGAGAAGCTCGATGTGGTCATCGTCACCGATGACGGCTGCCGCTTCGAGAACATGATCCACGCCCTCGACCTGACCCGGGCCTACGGCCTGGAGAAGACCCTCCTGGGGGGTGGCCCGGCTTCTACCAACGCCTCGATGAGCACGCCCCCTGCGGCGGCGCCCGCGGGCGGGTGAGGGTACGCGATGTCAATCTCCGTTCCAAAGCGTCGCAATCACTTCAAGCCGATCGGCTTCCTCCGCAAGAACAGCGGTGGGGCCAAGAAGAGCGGCATGGTGAACCTCAACCTGACCGCCATGGTCGACATGTTCACCACCATCGTCATCTTTCTCATCCAGAGCTTCTCGGCTTCGGGTGAGCTGATGCTGATGCAGAAGGACCTCGTCATGGCGCCGGCGATGAACGCCGAGCTGCTCAGCGAGCGCGGTCCGGTGGTGACCATGTTCCAGGGCCGCGTCCTGGTTGAAGGCACCGAGGTGGCCAAGCTCGAAGACCTGGATGAGGCCGAGCAGGGCATCGAAGTGGTGACCGAGCAGCTCAAGGGCATCCGCGAGCGCGATGAGAAGCTGTACAAGCGTGACCCCTCGAAGCCCTTCGACGGCCACGTCATCGTCAACTCCGACAAGGCCACCGACTTCCTGCTCGTTCGCAAGGTCATCTACTCGATGAACCAGGCGGGCTGGGCCAAGGTCAACTTCGCCGTTCAGGACGAAGGGGGCCCCGACGAAGCGCCGGCTGAGGGCGGCGAGGCGGCTGAGGGCGGCGAATAGCTGCGCTGGCTGCGAGTTGGGCGGCGGCTTCGGCCGCCGCTCTTCGTTTGGGCCTGCTGGATCGCAAACGAACCGAGGCCGGCGCTGTGGTATCCTCGTCCGGCAAGCCCCTCGGAGATGAAAGAATGCGCGCCCTCACGCTGTCCTGCCTGCTCACGCTCACCGTGGTCTCCTGCAAAAAGAAGGAGGAGGAGGTCAAGCCCAAGGAGGACGGTCCGCCCCCGGGCTGCGAGATCGTCGACTACGACTCCTTCGTGGGCAAGACCTTTGTGCTGCAGACCGCGGATGCCGAGGGCAAGGAGACGGTGGAAGAGCTGCGCGCCCGGCTCACCTTCATGAAGGAGGGGGCCGTCACCAAGGCGAAGTACTCCGCCAAGCACCCCTCCGACGTCTACACCTACACCTGCACGCCGGGCGAGAAGGATCTGACCTGCTGGGAAGACAATCCCCGCCTGGGCGACTTCTGCCGCACGCTCTTCGCCAACGGCAAGGAGTGCACCGCCGAGGAGCTCGTGAAGATGACCGGCTGCACCGCCGAGGACGCCGCCAAGACCGTCACCGCCTTCCAGGAGGAGCTCAAAAAGCTGCCGCCCAAGGAGGTGGAGGACATGAAGAAGGTCTTCAACAGCCCCAACAACCAGCTCCGCGGCCTGCTGCGCGCCAAGATCCCCAAAGGCAAGTGCTACCTCACCGTCTCCGACCGCTACCAGACGATGACCTTCGGCGCGGTGCGCGAGATGGACAATGTCGTGGGCTCGGCCCACTTCTTCCCCTCGCAGAAAGACCTCATCTTCGACCACTGCCAGGAGAACAAGAACCTCGTCGCCCTGGCCACCCCCGACGCCAAGGCCAAGCCCGGCGAGTCGGTGACCGAGTGGGCGGTGGGCGCCAAGATCCCCTTCCGCTTCGTCGGCGAGGCGGCGGCCAAGCCCGAGGGCGACTGCACCTACCTCCAAGACCAGTACGCCGTCTACGAGCCGCTCCAGAAGGGCGTTCCCGTGGCGGCGGGCCCCGATGGCAACCTCGCCTGGGGCTTTGATCACGGCTTCACGGCGCCGGGCAAGTATGTGGTGCACCTCAACCGCTACAAGGCCTGCAAGGGCGGCGCGCCCGAGAAGATCGACACCATCTGCCAGTACGTCGCCGTCAAGTAGGGTGGCCTAGGCGGCCTGGGGGCCCGGGTCGCCGTTGCTCGGTGGACGGGTCGCCTGGGCGAAGATCCCGAAGCCCCGCTCTTCCACGAGGCAGCTCGGCATCCCCGCCGGGCGCGGCTGGGGGGCGGGGCGGCGGGCGATGGCGAAGGGGCGGCGGGTCATGGTCGGCTCCGAGGCGAGGGGGCGAGTGAAAGATGCCTGTTCAAGCCAACGGATCAGGCCACGGGCGGCCCAAGCCCCGGCAGGTGGGGTTTTGGCGTCTGCGGCGGATTAGGAGGGGCCCGTGATCGACCAACGACGCCTCACCGACATCCTCGACCTGCTGCTGCGCCGCGGCGTGCTCCACGCCGGCCAGCGCCAGGACGTCCTCAACCGCGGCCGCGATCTGGCCCGCCACATCCTGCTCGACAAGCGGGCCGAGATGCGTCGCCTGCTCGGCCGGGCCCGGGTGGCCTACCAGGTCTCGGAGATCGAGCTCATCGCCGCCTTCCGCTTCAAGCGCACCGGCACCGACGTCGCCATCGACGAAGAGCTGATCACCAAGGAGGTCTCGGTCTGGCTGGGCCTGCCCTATGTCCACCTCGACCCCCTGCAGCTCGACTACAAGCTGGTGACCGAGTCCTTCGGCGGGCCCTTCGCCGAGCGGCACCTCGTCATCGCCGTCGCCGAGACCCCCGAGGCGCTCACCTTGGCGGTGGCCGACCCCTGGCAGCGAGAGCTCTTCGAGAACATCGCGCGGGTGAAGAACAAGGCCATCCGCCTGACCCTGGCCCAGAAGGCCCAGGTGATGCAGGTGATCGTCGAGTTCCATGGCTTTCGCCGCTCGATGCGCGCCGCCGAGAAGGACTTCGCCAGCGACCTGCCCGACCTCGGCAACCTGGAGCAGCTCTACGAGCTGCAGGGGGCCGGCGAGCTCGACGCCACCGATCAGCCGATCGTGCGCGCGGTCTGGTACCTGCTCAACTACGCCTTTGAGCACCGGGCCAGCGACATCCATGTGGAGCCCAAGCGCGAAGAGGCGCTGGTGCGCATGCGCATCGACGGCGTGCTGCACACCGTTCACCGTTTGCCGCGGGTGGTGCACGGGCCCTTGATCTCGCGCATGAAGATGCTGGCCCGCATGGACATCGCCGAGCGGCGGCGCCCCCAGGATGGCCGCTTCAAGACCACCTTCAAGGACGACGAGATCGAGCTCCGCGTCTCCACCGTGCCGGTGGCCTTTGGCGAGAAGGTGGTCATCCGCGTCTTCGACCCCGGCGTGCTGGGGCTCGGCATCGAGCAGCTCGGCTTTTTTCCGCGCGAGCTCGGCCTCTTTCGCACGATGCTGCACACCAAGAACGGCATGGTGCTGGTGGTGGGGCCCACCGGCAGCGGCAAGACCACCACGCTCTACAGCTCGCTGCACGCCATCCACTCGCCGCGCATCAACATCATCACGCTCGAAGACCCGATCGAAAACGTGCACGAGGCCTTCAATCAGATCGCCATGCAGCCCAAGATCGGCGTGACCTTTGGCTCGGCCTTGAAGAACGTGCTGCGCCAGGACCCCGATGTGGTGATGGTGGGCGAGATCCGCGACGAGGAGACCGCCCAGAACGCCGTGCAGTCCGCGCTCACCGGCCATCAGGTGCTCTCCACCATCCACACCGGCGAGGCCGCCGGGGCCGTCAGCCGCCTGCTCGATCTGGGGGTGCTGCCCTACCTGCTCAGCAGCGTGCTGGTGGGCGTCGTAGCCCAGCGCCTCGTGCGCAAGGTCTGTGTCCACTGCGCGGTGGACGATCTCCTCACCGAGGAGCAGGCCCTGGCCCTGCGCATCGCCGGCAGCCGCGGCCGCAAGCTCAAGATCAAGCGCGGCGCAGGCTGCGTGCGCTGCCGCTTCACCGGCTACCGCGGTCGCACGGGCATCTTCGAGGTGATGCCGATCACGCCGCGCCTCCAGCGGCTGATCAACGAGCGGGCCTCCTCCCAGGACATCAAGCGCGAGGCCTTGAACGACGGGATGTTGACCCTGCGCGAGTATGGCATCAAGAAGCTGGCCGCCGGTGAGACCACCTTTGAAGAGGTGATGGCCAGCACCGACGACCGGCCGGTGTACTGAGCCCTAGAGCCCGAGGCCGAGGTAGAGCCAGGCGGTGCCGGCGTCGGTGGCGCTGCCCACGGTGACGTCGTCGCCGCCGATGAGCAGGTCGCTCTTGCCGTCGTCGTCGACATCTCCGAGGCCCGCCACGCTGCGGCCGGCGTTGGCGCTGGCGGCCGGCCCGCTCAGCGTCGCGTCGGCCGCGCTGGCGCTGAGGGTGCCGCTGAGGGGCCCGTAGAAGAGGTAGGCGGCGCCCCTGTCGTTGAGGCTCGACGCGGTGGCGGAGGCGGCGCCCACCAGCAGGTCGAGGTCGCCGTCTCCGTTGATGTCGCCCGCGGCGGTGAGCGCGTTGCCCAGGCCGTCGGTGGCGGCGGTGCCGGTGACCCGCCCGTCGGCCAGGAGGGCGGCGGTGCCGCTGCCCGAGAGGCTGGCCCCGCCAAAGAAGGTGAAGGCAGCACCTGCACCGCTGACGGTGCTGTCAAAGCCGGTGGCGCCGGCGGCCCAGTCGTCGCAGTCGTCGCCCGAGAGGTCGCCCAGGGAGGAGACGGCGACGCCGAGGAAGTCGGAGTTGGCCGTGCCGTTGTAGATCAGGTCGGCGGTGGACAGATCCACCGTTCCGCTGAAGGGCCCGTAGAGCACATAGACGGTGCCGCGGTCGGTGCCGCCGCTGTCGCGCTTGGACGCGCCGACGATCGCGTCGCCGACGCCGTCGCAGTTGAAGTCGCCGCCGCCCGTGGCGATGCCGGCGCCGTCGTTGGTGTCTTCGCCCACCAGGGTGGCGGTGGCCGAAGTCAGGCTGCGGGTCCCCGCGCCGAGGTCGGCGGCGGCGAGGAGGTAGGCCGCGCCGACCCCCTTGGTGGGGCCGTCGTCATAGCCGGGGGCGCCCACGAGGAGCTCGACCGCGCCGTCGCCATCGAGGTCGGGCAGGGTGGCTAGCGCGCTGGCGGCGTCGTCATCCTTGGAGACGCCGAGCAGGGCGACGGTGGGGCTGGCCAGATCGACGGTGCCGCTGACCGGCCCGTGGACGATGTACAGGCCGCCCGCGTTGGAGGCGCCGCCGTCGAACTGGTAGGCGCCGACGGCGATGTCGGCGTAGCCGTCTTCGTCAAAGTCGCCGCCGGACAGGGCGTAGCCGGCGTTGTCATTGGCCTTGTCGCCGAGGATGCTGGCGGTGGCGCTGGAGAGGGAGAGGGTGCCGCGGCTCGTGCCCAGGTAGAGGAAGACGGCGCCGGCGGCGCTGCCTCCCAGATCGTTGTCGGGGGCGCCGACCAGCAGATCGGGCAGGGCGTCGCCGTTGACGTCGCCGGGGCCGTAGACAGACCAGCCCAGGGCGTCGTTGGCGGTGCTGCTCTGTACGGTGAGGTCGGCGCTCGACAGGGAGAGGCTGCGGGAGAGGGCGCAGGGATCGGCGGTGCGGTCGCAGTTGTTGTCGGTGTCGTCGTTGCAGACCTCGACCTCGCCGGGGTTGACGTCGGCGGCGTCGTCGTCGCAGTCCTCGCCGACGGCGATCCAGCCTGCGCCGGGGCTCGTGCACTGGACGAGCGCGGTGCTGGGGTCGCCGTAGGCGTCGTTGTCGAGGTCGGTGTACCAGGTGGTGGCGTCGGCGGCCTCGGGCTCGTCGGTGAGGCCGTCGCAGTCCTCGTCGTCGCCGTC
>JBEIQK010000977.1:0-2158 GCA_040376505.1 Alphaproteobacteria bacterium
CTGCCTGGAGGGCTTGATTGCCATCGAGTTTGCGCTTCAGGGGGCTGAAGTTGTCGGCGTGGAGGGCCGCGCCGACAGCACCGCCCGCGCCAACTTCGCCCGCGACCTCCTCGGCCTCGACCGGCTGAGCTTTTTGTGCAGCGACGTTCGAGACGTGGACATCGACCAATTTGGAGCCTTCGACATCATCCTGTGTTGCGGACTCCTCTACCACCTCGATGGGCGCGGGGTGGTGGATGTCCTGAAAAGGCTCCAACCGATGTGCGTCGGCGGCGCGCTGATCATCGACACCCACGTCGCCCTGCGCCCCGCTGTGCTCTTCAAGAATGAAGGAAAGACCTACTCCGGCATCCGATTTGTCGAGCACGACGAGAAGGACAGTCGCGAGGTGCAGATGGGGCGCCATTGGGCGTCGATCGGCAACACGACCAGCTTCTGGCCCTCACGCGCAGCGCTCACCAACCTTCTCCTCGACGCAGGATTCTCCACCGTCGTCGAGTCCCTGGGCCCTGCCATGGAGCTGGCCCAGCCTTCTCAGGTACCCAACCAGGAGCGGGCCATCTTCATCGCGACAAGTCCGGCGCTCCCCGCGTTGTCGACCAGCCCGCTGCCCATTCCGAACCTTCGGCTGAAGGACGTCACGGGATAGCCCCCTGGCGGTAGGCCCAATGGTGGGTCGGGAGCGGCGAGCCCCCCGCTCACTCCACCGCCAGCCCGACCGCGGTCAGCAGGTCTCCCACATGGTCGCGGAACCAGGCCTGCTCGGCCGCGCTCATCTCCTGTCGCCAGCGCTCGGTCGTCGCGCCACCGGAGGGCGCGGTACGATGCCCGAGGGCGAAGGCCGACTGGAGATTCAGTCGCTCGGGATGCAAGGGTACACCCAGCCAGGCTCCGATCTCGCTGGCCGTCCCCTGGACATTCCCCACCAGCTTCTCATACGAAACCGGAAAGACCGCCGCAGAGGGCCCCGCGGCCAGCAGGCTCAAGCGGCGACGGATCACCGGCAGCGCCTGAACAAAACCGGGAATTCGGGACTCCCCATCGCCGCCGGGCGGGCGGAGGTTGCCATGGCCCTCTCGCTGCCCCATCGCCTCGGCGCTGATCCACTGATCCCGCGGGTCGCGGATGGGGTAGAGGATGCGAGCCACGCGAAAGCGTCCTTTCAACAAGCCAAAGAGCGACTCGGGCACCTTTTCGGCGTAGTGCGTGGGCGTGCTGTTGGTCTGGAGTCGATGGGCCTCCACCATGCGGGCGCTGGCGCGCTCCCAGGAGACTGCAAAGAGGTCGAGGTGCAGGGGTATGACCCCAGGCGGATTGAGGTAAGGCGCCTCGTTGAGCGCGCCGAGCCCCACGAGGCCTCCACCGGTCAGGCTCTGCATGAGGCCTTGAAAGGGCGCGCCCCCGCGGGCGAGGCCCTCTGATTGCACCAGCAAGGCCGAGAGGATGCGGTCCTCGAAGGGAGGCTGGCGTCCCAGCGTGATCCGCGGCGAGGTCCCCAGCAGCTCCATCAGGAGGCTGGTCCCCGAACGCCCATTGCAGGCCACCAATATCGGCAACAACCCGCCGGTCTTCGGGACAGGAGCAGCGGCCGGGTGCGGGGCCATCACGGGGGCGGGCTCCGAACGAGTCAGGAGGAGGAGACCGAGCGGCGAAACGAGGCCCCAGGGCGAAGTGCCGCGATATCACGGAGGCAGAAGGTCGACAAAGCACCCTCCCCTTCGGCCCCTCGTTTGCGCTGTGTCTACCAGCGTTCCCGAGAAGTTGGGCCCGCTCAGCGGGGGCCTTTCACCGCGCCAGAACCGAGGCCAGCACCTGCTCGACAGGAAGTTCCAGGCAAGGCCGGCCGAAGGAACATGCTTTTTTGTAGCACGGCGCGCAGGCCAACCGCGGCCCCGCGATCGCCCGCGATCCCGGCGGCCCCGTGCGATCCGGCGCCGTGCTGCCGTAGATCACGCACAAGCGCTCCACCGGCGCGGCCGCCCCCCGCAAGGCCGCCGCCGCGACGTGGGAGAGCCCCGCGTCATTGCCCACAATCGCCGAGAAGCCCGGCACCGCCGCGACAAAAGCGCCGATGGCGTCGAGCTCCACGGTGGGGTGCGGCCCGGCGATCGCCGCCACCGCAGCACGCTCATCGGGCCCACCGGCGAAGAAGACCGGC
>JBEIQK010001080.1:0-1780 GCA_040376505.1 Alphaproteobacteria bacterium
GCCAGAGCCACAGTGACAGGAGAATGGCTTTCGTTCATGCCTTCGGCGGCGGGAACAAGCCCCTCTCCCCCCACCTCCCGCTCAGCGCGGGCGGCGCACGCGGGGATCGCGCAGCAGGTCGGCGCTGCTGTCGAAGCGGCTCGACTCCGGGCTGGCGATGGTGATGCCGCCATCGGTCTCGATGATGGTGCCCGTGATGTAGCTGCTCGCCTCGCTGGCCAGAAAGAGGGCCGTGTTGGCGATGTCGGCCTCGGTGCCCCAGCGCTTGAGCGGCGTGGCCTTGCGGATCATCTCCACGATCTGCGGCGTGGGCGAGGCCACGTTGGCCATGCCCCAACTGCCCTCGATCGGCCCAGGGGAGATGCCGTTCACCCGCACCCCATCGGGCCCCCACTCCAGGGCCAACACCTTCAAGAGCATGTTCACGCCGGCCTTGGCGGCGCAGACATGGGCCTGGAAGTGCAGGGGCCGCACCGCCTCGGGGGCGGTGATCGCCAGCAGCGAGGCCCCCGGCTTGCGAAGGTGGTCAAAGGAGGCCTTGAAGACGTTGAAGGTGCCCACCAGATCGATGTCGATCACGGTCTGAAAGCCCTTGGCCGACAGGGCCGTGGCCGGGGCGTAGAAATTGCCCGCCTGGCCGGCCACCACGATGTCGATCGGCCCCAACTCGGCGGCCACCTGGGCGAAGCGGGCGGCGAGGCCGTCGTAGTCGCGCACATCGCCGGGTAGACCCAGCGCGCGCACGCCGAGCTCGCGCAGGCCCGCCTCGGCGGCGGCGCACCGACCGGGGTCGCGGGAGAGCACGGCCACGTCGGCGCCCTGCTCGGCGTAGCGGCGGGCGATGGCGAGGTTCATGCCCCGGGTGCCGCCGGCGACGAAGGCCACCTTGCCCTTGAGGATCTGGTTGCCGAAGGCGCTCATGCCGGCCCCCCGCCCAGGCGCGGCCCGGGGGTGAAGGCGAGGTCGAGGCGCTTGAAGCCGCGGATGAAGGAGCTGCTGGCCAGCACCGGCTCGTTCACCACCGACCAGTCGGGCATCCGGCGGAGCAGCTCGGTCAACACCACCTGGGTCTCCACCCGGGCGAGGCGGGCGCCCAGACAGAAGTGGCGGCCAAAGCCAAAGGAGAGGTGGGGCCGGGCGAAGCTGCGGCGGATGTTGAAGAGGTGGGCGTCTTCAAACTTGCGCGGATCGCGGTTGGCCGGCGGGTAGAGCATCTTGATGCAGTCGCCCTCGCGGATGATGTGGTCGCCCCAGGCCACGTCGCGGGTGGCCGTGCGCGACATGCTCACGAAGGGGGTGGTCCAGCGGATGATCTCCTCGATGGCATTGGGCAGGCCGTCGGGGTTCTCGATCAGCCACTGGCGCTGCTCGGGGTGGCGGGCCAGCTCGTAGACGCCGCCGCTGATGGCGTTGCGGGTGGTCTCGCTGCCGCCGACCATCATCATGGTGTGCTCAAACAGAAGCTGGTCTTCGGTCATCGGCTTGCCGTCGATGCGGGCGTGCACCCACAGCGAGAGCAGATCGTCGGTGGGCGCCTCTTTGCGGGCCTCGACCAGATCCATGTGCAGCAGACCAAACTGCATGAAGGCTTCGTTGACCGCCTCGGTGAGCTGCGCCGGGCCGTTGCCGGCGAGGATGAAGGCGTCGAGCATCCCGCGCACCTCCTCGGCGCGCTCGAGGGGGATGCCGGTCATCTCGCACATGATGCGGGCCGGCAGCGGGGCGGCGAGCTCCTCCACAAACTCGGTCTCGCCGCGCTCGATGACGGCGTCGATGAGGC
>JBEIQK010000141.1:0-11066 GCA_040376505.1 Alphaproteobacteria bacterium
GGTGATCGACCTCAAGCGCATGCGGCGCCTGCTCCAGGTGGACGCGGCGGCCGGCACGGCCCATGTCGAGGCCGGGATGTTGGGGCAGCACCTCGAAGACGCCCTGGCCCCCCTCGGCTGGAAGACGGCCCACAGCCCCTCGTCGATCCACTGCTCCACGGTGGGCGGCTATGTCGCGGCCCGCAGCGCCGGGCAGTTCAGCAGCCGCTTTGGCGTCTTCGAAGACATGCTGCTGGCCGCCCACGCCGAGACGCCGACGGGGCCCATGGACACGGGGCTGTGGACGCCGCAGGGCAGCGAGGATCTCCAGGCGGTGCTGCTCGGCTCCGAGGGCGGGCTCGGCGTGATCACCGATGTGCTGGTCAAGCTGGCGCCCCTGCCGCACCGGTGGTGGCTGCGTGGCTTTGCCTTCCCCAGCCTGGAGGCGGCCTGGTCGGCGATGCGCCAGCTGATGCAGTCCGGGCTCTGGCCGAGTGCCCTTCGCCTCTACGATCCCGTCGACACACGGGTGGGTGGGCCTGCCAACGCGGCGCGCAAGGCGGCCCGCGGCCCATCCGAGCCGGGCGTTTGGGACCGGCTGCGCACCGCGGTGCTGGGCATCCCCGGGCTGCGGCGGCGCTTGCTGGAGATTCCGCTGTCGCTGCCAGGCTTCGTGAACCGGATGGCCGATCGCCTGGGCGATGAGGTGCTGCTCATCATCGGCTTCGAAGGGGAGGATGCCACGGTAGAGGCCCTGGTAGAGGCCGCATTGCCGCTGCTCGCCGCCGGGCGCGACCTGGGCGCCGGGCCGGGCGAGCACTGGTTTGCCCACCGGCACGACGTCTCCTACAAGCTGGCGCCCCTCTTCATCGCCGGGGCCTGGGCCGACACGATGGAGGTGGCCACCACCTGGAGCCGCCTGCCGGCGCTCTACGCGGGCGTGCGGGCCGCGCTCGGCGAGGGGGCGCTTGTGATGGCCCACTTCAGCCACGCCTACCCCGAGGGCTGCTCGATCTACTTCTCCTTTGTCGGGTCGGGCGACACCGCGGCCTACGACGCGGTCTGGCGCAAGGGCCTCGCCGCAGCGCGGGCGGCAGGGGGCACCGTCACCCACCACCACGGCGTCGGGCAGCTCAAAGGCGCGGCGGCGGCGGGCGAGGCCGGGGCGGCCCTCCCCTTCTGGCGGGGCCTGCAGCGCCAGCGCGATCCACAGCTCCGCCTCAATCCCGGTCGGCCCTTTCCGGCCGACGCGGCCGTGAGGAGCGAGGTGCCGCCGATCTCCTCGGCGGGGCCGGTCTGGTCGATCGACGCGGAGAGCCAGCTCGCCTGGGTGAGCGGCGCCGCTGCGGTGACCGCGATCGCGGCGGAGCTCGCGGCGCAGGGATGGGCGCTGCGACAGCGCCCCGATCGGCCGATTCGCGAATTCCTGCTCGCCTTGCGGCCCGGCGCCCTCCTCCGGCCGGAGCTGGCGGCATTGGGGATGATCCTGCGCCTGCCCGGCGGCGAGCGCCTTCGCCTGGGCCACGCTCCGCGATCGGCGGCCGGGCCCGATCTGCGGTGGCTGACCCTGCGCCGGGCCGAGTTGGAGGCGGTGGAGCTGCCGGTGATTCCGCTAGGCGCCCCCGTCTTTTCCGGCCTCGACGGCGGCGAGCTCGGGGCCGAGCGGCTGCGCCCCCTCGCCCGCGGCGGGGGTCGGGCCTGGTTCGTCGGTCCGGCGGCCGAGCGCCTCGCCATCCTGGCCGGCGATCCGCGTCCAGGCTCGGTCCTCGACCTGCCCTGCCTCGATCCATGCGGGAGCGCCTCATGAAGCCGGCCGAGCACGAGCTCTGCGTCTACTGCCCGCGCCTGTGCCGCCACGTTTGCCCGGTGGCGGTGGGCAGCGGCCGCGAAGCCGCCACCCCCACGGCGGTGATGAGCGGCCCCTGGTTGTCAGCCGCCGGCTTGATCTCCGACGAGCAGGGCGGCCGGGCGGCGGCCCTGTGCACGGGCTGCGGCGCCTGCACCGCGCACTGCAAGATCCAGCGGCCGGTGGTGGCCCTGCTGGCCGAAGCCCGGGCGGCCCTCTTGCCGGTGCCTCGTCTGCCGCCGCCGCCGGCGGTGGAGGGCGACGGGGCCTGGATCGCCGTCGAGCCCGACGATCGCGCCTGGTCGGCCGCCCTGGCGGCCCTGCGCGGCGAAGCGGTGGCGCGCCTGCGCGATCCCGACGATCTCGGCGCGCCCCTCGCCGATCACCCCGAAGCCTTCGCCCAATATGGCGCCCAGGTGCGGGCCCGCGTCGGCGGCCGCACGCTGGTGGTGGCCACCCGCGCGGCGGCCCGCGCGGCGACGGCCCATGGGATCGCCCACCTCACCCTCGACAGCCTCGTGCAGCCCCCCGTCGATCGTCTGGCGCTGGCAGGCTGTGGAGCGCCGCTCGTAGAAGGCGGGCTGCTGCGCTGCTGCGGGGCCGGTGAGCCGCTCCGCCGGCACCACCCGGCGGTGGCCGACGAGGTGGGCGCGGCCTTCGCGTCGGAGCTGGGCCCCAAAGCAGCGTATGCTTCCGACGCGCGCTGCGCCGGCCACCTGCGACGGGCCGGCGCCGATCTCCTCGATCCCATCGACCTTCTCCTCAGCCGCGCCTAGGCGCACCCTCCGGAGCTCGCCGTGTCCCAATTGGGCCGCCCCACCACCTTCCCCCGCGACGCGGGCAGCGGATCCCGCAACAAGAGCGAGAAGATCTGCCTCATCCTCAACCCGCGGGCCGGGGCGGGCCGCGCGGGCGCCCGTCTGGACGAGCTGAAGCTGGCCGTCGACCGCGCCTTCGAGCAGTGGGAGGTGCACACCACCCAGGGCCCCGGTCACGCCGTCGAGCTGGCCCGAACGGCGGCCGACGCGGGCTTCTCGCTCGTGGCCGCCGTGGGCGGCGACGGCACCGCCCATGAGGTCATCAACGGCCTGATGGAGGGCGACTTTCCGCGCAACCCGCGGGCCACCTTCTCGCTCATCCCCTTTGGCACGGGCAGCGATCTGCAAAAGACCCTGCGCATCCCCAAGTCCCTGCCCGAGTCCCTCTGGATGGCCGCCACCGGCATCACCCTGCCCACCGACGTGGGGCGGGTCACCCTCGACACCGAGGCCGGGCCAAAGACCGAGTACTTCATCAACGTGGCGGGCTTCGGCACCAACGGCGAGGTGGTGCGCCGGGCCAACCAGATGGACAAGAGCTGGGGCGGCCAGGTGACCTTCTTTCGGGCCACGGTGGGGGCCGCCTTCGCCTACACCCCGCAGCAGATCGAGATCACCTACGAGGGCCCCGACGGCCCCGGCACCTGGACTGGCGCGCTCACCTCCTGCTTTGTCGCCAACGCCGCCTACTGCGGCGGCGGCATGTGGGTGGGCAAGGGCGGCACCATGCAAGACGGCTGGTTTGACGTGATCCTGCTGGAGCCCTCCCCCTTCGTGCTCCAACTCGCCGAAGTGCGAAGGCTGTACGACGGCACCGTGCTGAAGATGCGCGGCGCCCATGGTTTTCGAGCCCGCAGCCTCAAGGCACGCTGCCTGGGAGCCGATCCGGTCTACATCGACCTCGACGGCGAGGCGCCGGGTCGCCTGCCAGTCCAATTCGAGCTGCTGCCCAGCGTGCTGCCCGTGCGCGGTGGCTGGGTGCACAGCCCGGTGACCGCCGGCCGCTGAGGGCCCCGCGCCCCGCAGGCCCGGCTCGACACCGAGCGGAGGGCAGGATCGCCACCCGGCGTGATCCTGCCCTTTTGCGTTGGGGCGCCATCCGATAGCGTTTGGCAGACCTTTTCAATACAAATAATATAAGAATGTATTATTTTTATTTGATTGGTAGCTCAAATTTTCTCCAACCGCTTTCACTTTTCCCATATGACCTCTGGACATCAGGACCTACAACCATTAAAGTTCACATGCTAGGCGGACGATTGATTTGGCCAGGCCCACTGCAAAAAGCAGGTACCCTGAATCATAATAATCAAAAATCCGCAAGTATTCCCAAACCCAAGTGAACACGCTGGAGGACTTCATGAACAAAGCTGACCTGACCGAGAAGCTCGCGATCCAGGCCGAGATCCCCAAGGTCCGTGCCGCATACTACATCAACATCATGGTCACGGCCATTCAGGAAGCCTTGGTTGAAGGCCAGAAGGTCACGATCTCGGACTTCGGCACCTTTACGGTCTCCCAGCGCCGTGAGTTCACCGGTCACAATCCGAAGAACGGCTCCGAGATCCGCGTGCCGCCCCGCCGCATCCCCGTCTTCCGCGCCGGCAAGGGCCTCAAGGAAGCCCTCAACGACGCGGAGTAGGCCGCCTTCGCCCGATCAAGCGCCGCCGCCAGGGTTCGCCTGGGGCGGCGCTTGTCGCATACGCGTTTGACGCCGGTCTGCACGGAAGTAGACTCTCCCCGCGGCGCCCAACGCCGCCACCTGGCACCACGCGTGGCCATCTCGCCGGCTGAGGCCGTCGAGGAAAGGGTGCATCAACCCACGCGGCTGCCGAAGGCAGTCGCCGGAGGCCGCCTCCATGACTTCCACCAAGCCCCCCATCTTGCCGGCCGTGCACCTCATCGCCGACGCCGCCCTCCCCTCCCGCTACGGTCAGTTCCGCGTCCTGGGGTTCCGCGTCGAGGGTGACCCCCACGAGTACGGCGCCATCAGCAAGGGCGACCTCTCCGGCCAGGAGGGCGTGCCGGTCCGCCTGCACAGCGAGTGCTTCACCGGCGACGTGATGGGCAGCCTGCGCTGCGACTGCCGCGACCAGCTCGAAGCCGCGCTGCGCTTCGTCGGCCACGCCGAACGCGGCCTGGTCGTCTACCTCCCCCAGGAGGGGCGCGGCATCGGCCTCGTCAACAAGATTCGCGCCTACGCCCTGCAAGACGCCGGGCTCGACACCGTCGACGCCAACGTGCGCCTTGGCTTTGACGACGACCTGCGCACCTACGACGCCGCCGCGGCGATCGTGGCCTGCCTGGGCATCCGCAGCGTCTACCTGCTCAGCAACAACCCCAAGAAGAAGGCCGGCTTGGAGCGCCACAACATCCCTGTGATCGGGATGATCCCCGTGCGCACCCCGGCCAACGACTACAACCGCGCCTACCTCGAGACCAAGAAGCAGAAGAGCGGCCACCTCCTGTAGGGAGGGCCCTGCGCCTTCTTCTCGTCTGCGGCCGCCTCCAGCGTTGACAGCGCGTGGCGGGATTGGGTACAACCAGCACTGATCAGGCCCAGGGCGCGTTGCGCGCGTCCGCGGCTCGAACGGGTCGGGGCCCCCCGCCCGGCGCAGGAGATCTTCCCATGTCCCGAAGCTCGTCGGTCCTCCTGGTTCCTTCCATCCTTCTGCTGGTGGCCTGCGAAAAGCCGGCGGCAATCCCGGCTTTGCAGGATGACCTGCCCCACGCAGAGCTCACCAGCGACCAGCTCTCCTTCGGGGATGTGGCCTGGGGCGACACGGCGACCCGCCAGATCCAGCTCGAAAACACCGGCGAGCTGCCCATGGGGCTCGGTGCTGTCGCCCTGATCGACGACGGCATGCAGGAGAACTTCTCTCTCACCTGGGTCCCGGCCGACATCGTCTGCCCCACCGCCACCGAGGGCGAAGAGGCCGAGGCGGCCCGCGCGGTCCCCGCTCCCCGGGCGCGGCAGAAGGCGCGCGGCGCCACCATCGACACCTGGGACACCGGCGGCGGTGGATCGTCGGGCGGCGGCGGCTCCTCGGGCGGCGGATCGTCGGGCGGCGGAACCGGCGGCGGCTCCTCGGACACTGGCGGCGGCTCCTCGGGCGGCGACGGCAGCGGCGAGGGCAGCGGTGACGGCGGCGGCGGCGGCGAAGAGGTCGATGACACCGTGATCCTCGACCCGGGCTGCAAGCTCCCGATGACGGTGCGCTTCACGCCGACGGTCGAGGGCCAGATCTTCGGCTCCTTCCTGGTGGAGACGGTCACCCAGACCGTCGCCGAAGGCGAAGATCCCGACTACTACCGCGATCCCGACGAGTTCAAGCAGGTGGTGCTTCTCGATGGCTCCACCTCGGTGGGCGAGGGCAACATCCTGCTCGGCTCCTCGCAGATCAACATGGGCCACCTCTACACCGGCGAGTCGGCGGTCCAGTACGTCTACGTCAACAACGTGGGCGACGGCGACCTCAGCCTCGACAAGCCCACCCTGCTGGCCGGCAGCGACTCCGACGCCGACGGCATCGACGACGCCGCCGACATCAACAACACCGGCGGCGTCGACGACGATCTCGACGGCGTCGACGACCGCTGCGATCCCAGCGTCACCGGCGGGCTCGACACCAACGGCGACCTGGTCGACGACGAATGCCGCGCCGACTGCGATCCGGCCTTCGCCCTCAACCTCGACGCCTACGACAGCGACCTCCTCCTCGGGCCCAACACCTCCACCCTCTTTGAGGTCTGGTACACGCCCGAGGACCTCAACCCGGCCTACTGCACCATCTCGGTGCCCTCCGGCGACCTCGACACGCCCAACATCGCCGTGAAGGTGCAAGGCAACGCCGGCACCGACCCCAGCAACGAGAACCCGGTGGTCGAGGTCATCTCGCCCTCCGTCGGCTACGTCCACACCTCCACCAACGATCTCGTCGTCGAGCTCAAGATCCACGACGCCAACCAGCCGGCCGACACCCTCTTCTGCAAGGTGCGCAGCCTGCTGGGCGAGACCAAGGTGGCCGACTGCAAGCCCTCCGACGAGAGCGGCCACGTCTTCGTGAACATCCCGGTGGACCTGCTGGAGAGCGGCACCGACACCCTGCTCATCACCGTCACCGACCAGTCCGAGCGCCTCGGCAAGGCCAGCACCACCATCCTGTGGCGCGCGCTCTACCCCGACTCCGACGATGACGGCGACGGCTGGGGCGACAACGCCGACGGCGCCTACGTCGACTGCGACGACCGTGACACGGCGATCTACCCCTCGGCGGCCGAGCTGCCCGACGGCAAAGACAACGACTGCGACGGCACCATCGACGAGGGCACCATCCGCGGCGACGACGACGGCGACACCGTCACCGAGCAAAACGGCGACTGCGACGACACCGACCTGGGCACCTACCCGCGGGCGATGGAGCAGGCCGACGGCAAGGACAACGACTGCGACGGCCTCATCGACGAGGGCACCGGCGTGGTGGACGACGACGGCGACGGCTTCACCGAGCTGGACCTCGACTGCAACGACGACGACGCCGACGTGAACCCCTCCGCCAAAGAGCTGTGCGACGGCTACGACAACAACTGCAATGGCTACGCCGACAACGCCGACCCCAATGGCTGCGAGAAGATCGCCTTCAAGCCGATGATCTACGGCGGCGTGCGCATGACCAAGAACGCCATCGGGGTGGGAGAGTCCACCACCATGACGGTCTCGGTTTACGACGCCGACGGGCAGCCCATCACCTACGCCTGGTCGGAAGACCCCTCCCTCGCCGAGCTCGGCCACACCGCCATCGACAACAAGGAGTCCCAGTCCATCACCTGGACCGCCCCCGCCGAGCTGCCCGAAGGCTCGCTGGGCGAGGTCTTCAGCGTGCAGGTGCTGATCCAGGATCCCGATGGCAACCAGGACTGGGCCTTTGAGGAGGTCTGGGTGTACCCCGACGCGGTGACCCAGATCCGCGAGACCCAGGTGGTGCTGCCCCCGGCCAGCGCCTGCGGCAGCAGCGCCACGACCACCGAGACCAGCAGCGGCGCCGGCCTGCTCCCCGCCGTGCCCCTCCTCGGCCTGCTGGCCCTCGGCCGTCGCCGCCGGCAGCTCCCCCGCTAGTTCGGATGCGCCTCCACGTCAGGGCCCGCGCCAAAAAGGCCGGGCCCTGCGTGCGTCTTGGACCCGGTGCGCCCCCGCGACCTCCGAACAGTGCCATACTCGGCCCCGAATGAGGTCGGAGCGTCGATGAGCACGGAGCCGCTGCCCCCCGAAGTTGAGGCCCCCGAGGTCGCCCCCGCGCCGCCCGAGCCCGAGGTTGAGCCGGAGATCGGCACCAGCCTGATCGGCACCGACGCCAACAAGGCGATCCGGGCCCTGTCGCGGGCAGCGCGCAGCTTCCTGCTCTACGACGTGCAGAACGAGGCCATCCGCCAGTTCCTCCAGGAGTACCGCACGGCCATCGCCACGGCGCTGCAGCACGGCCCGCTGGTGCTCGACGTGCGCCCCTTCGAGCTGGCCCTGCACGGCGAGGTGGTCTACCTCGAGCGCGACCGCGAGCGCTCCCTGGCCTTCCGGCTCTTCCGCGATGGCGTGCGCAAGCTCTCCCTGGGCGAGGATGTGCCCTGGGAGGAGCTGCTGCGCCTGCTCGAGATCCTCTCCATCCGCTTCACCGGTGTGCGCCAGAGCGAGGACGACGTCGTCACCCTGCTCTGGAAGGCCGGCTTCAAGCACATCGACATCACCGCGGTGGAGGGCTTCGTGCCCGAGGAGGAGGGCGAAGGCACGGGCGACGAGGAGGATGGCACCGCCCGCGCCGAGACCGAGGCCAGCCGCCGGGGCGCCAGCCAGATCGACGCCCCGCCCGACTGGGACCTGCCCGGCCCCTTGGTCGGCCGGGTGGGCTTCGTCGGCTGGGCCCCCATCGATCCCGACGAGCTGGCGGCCCTCCAAGAGGAGGCCTCCTCGCGGGCCCTGTCCAACGACGCGCTCACCCTGACCGCCGAGCTGCTGCGCGCCACGGCCGATCCCGCCGAGCTGATGCGGGTCGACGACGTGCTGCACCTGATCGACGAGGTGCGCAGCTTCTTCCTCTCCGAGGGGCAGCTCGACCAGACCCTGGCCATGGTCACCCTGCTGGAGACCTACGCCCGCCGCGACGAGCGCCTCGCCGCCGAGCTGGCCCGGTTCTCCGAGCCCGCCGCCCTGCGCCGCATCCTTGGCTCGATGCCGCCCGGCGCCACCCAGGCCCCGCCCGAGCTGCTCCAGCTCCTCGACCGCTTGCCCGGCGACCACCTCTCCGTGCTGCTCGACACGATGGGCGAGGGCCAAAGCCAGTCCAAGCGCGCCGTCGAGCGGCACCTGATCAGCCACCTGCTGCGCGAGCGCCTCGATCAGGTGCTGCCCCGCATCGCCATCGCGCCGCCCCCCGTCGCCCTCGACCTCATCCGCGCGATCAAGGCCGAGCGCCGCGATCAGGCCGTCGCCATCCTCGACCACATCATCGATCGCGCCGAGCCCGAGCTGGTGGAGGAGTCCCTGCGCCTGCTGGCCGAGATCCGCGACGACGAGCTGCCGCGCCCCTTGCTGCTGCGCGTATTGGCCGGCCCCACCGAGGCTCTGCGCCTGCACGGCATCGAGCGCGTCGCCGGCACCGCCGACCGCGGCCTCTTTCCCGCCGTGGCCGAGCGCCTGGACGGCGAGGCCCCCTCGCTCAAGGAGTGTGACGCCCTCGGCCGCGCCCTGGCCCGCCTCGACCCCACCCGCACCTGGGTGACCCTGCGACCGGTGATCCGCCCTCAGGGGCTGGTGGCGCAGCTCAAGGGCGGGCTCGGGGTCGGACGGGTGCGCCAGCTCGCCGCCGTCTCTGCCTTTGGCCTGCTGCCCCAAGCCGAGGCCGAGGCCGACCTGCGCTGGCTCGCCGAGCGGGCCAGCGAGGAGATCTCCAGCCACTGTATGCGCGTCTTGCACCGCCGGCGGCGGGAGGGGGTGAAGCATGGATGAGGTCCTCAATCCCGACGAGCTCGACCAGAGCCAGCAGGCCCTGGGCAAGGCCCTCGACCGGGCCCGCGCCGGCGAAGACAAAGAGCTGGCCGTGCGGGTGCGCGAGCTGGGCGAGCACGTGGTGCGCCAGCTCTTCGGCCTGCTGCGCATGACCCGCACCCACGAGCTCGACAACCAGGCCTTTGACAAGCCGATCCACGACCTGCTCTCCACCCTCACCCACCTCTTCGATCTGCTCGGCGCCATCCACATCGTCTGCGTCGAAGACCAGGTGTACGTCAACGACCTGCGCGTGCGCATGGACGCCCGGGCCGACGCCGGCGCCCTGCTCAGCGGCGAGCTGCGCCGCCACGCCGTCGGCGGCATCTCCTTTCACGATGTGCCCGCCGAGCCCCTCCTGCGCGCCATGGTCTCCGCCTTCGCCCACCCGCCCGCCGAGGGCACCCCCCGTCAGGCCCTTAAAGACGCCCTGACCGCCGCCGGCCTCACCGCCGTCGAGCTCTTCGGCGTCTTTCGCTTTCGGGTGAGCGGCGAGTCGACCGCCGCTCCCTCCACCACCTCCACCCGCAAGGTGGCCGGGCGGGCCACGGGCCTGATCGAGGCCACCATGGACGCCCTGGGCGCCGACCGGATGCCCAATCCCCTCCCCTTGCGGCGCGTGGTGACCGAGATCCTCGAGGTGGGGCCCGGCGCCGAGGGCCTCTGGGACCAGCTCGACCGCGGCTCACCCTTCTCGGCCCACACCACCCGCGTGGCCCTGCTCTCGATGCTGATCGGCCGGGCCGCCGGGCTCTCCGATGAGGCCCTCCAGGATCTCGGCGTGGCCGCGATGTTCCACGACGTAGGCTACGCCGCGCGCGACGGCGCCCTGCCCGCCCGCGGCGACGACCCCGGTCACCCTGGCTTCGCGCCCCCCTTCGAGCGCCACGGCACCGCCGGCGCCCGGCTCCTGCTGCGCCAGCGCGGCTTTCACCAGGCCAAGATCCGCCGAGCCTTGGCGACCCTGCAGCACCACCGCGACTACAACGATCCCCAGGGCAAGCCCTCGCTCTTCGCCCGCATCCTGCGCATCGCCGAGGACTACGACACCCTGCTGCGCCGGGAGGGCGGCGGCTACGCGCCCCACGAGATCCTCCCCTTGATGGCGCCCCAGTCTGGCACCGCCTACGATCCGGTGCTGCTGCAGCTCCTCATCAACACCCTCGGCGACTGGCCGCCCGGCTCGCGGGTCTTCACCTTTGACGGCCGCATTGTGCGCACCGAGGGCCTCGTGCGCGACCCCGAGCGCTTCAGCGCGCCGATGGGGGTGGTGGTGCGCGACATCGAGGGTCAGGTCCCCGAAGAGCGGCAGGTGGTCGATCTCTTCGAGGAGGGCATCCTCGGCCCCGCCTGAGCCTCAGCCCAGGCGCGCCAGCCCCGCCGCCAC
>JBEIQK010001072.1:0-1806 GCA_040376505.1 Alphaproteobacteria bacterium
ACACCGACTGTGCAGGTTTCACGGCCTACAAGAGCGTCGGCGAGCTGGCCCATGACGGCCGCATCCTCGGCCTCTTCCTCCAGGACGACTGGAAGCCCGTCGAGCCGGTCACCCTCAACCTCGGCGTGCGCGTCGACCGCGAGACCCTCTTCCAGAACGAAGGCGACAAGGTCGTCTCCCAGTGGATGCCGGCTCCTCGCCTCGGTCTCGCCTGGGACATCACCAACGACAGCAAGACCCTCTTCGCCGTCAACGCCGGTCGCTACTTCGACGTCAACGGCAACTCCTTCGGCGGCTGGGCCGACACGCGCTCGGCCTTCGTCTTCGAGGAGTGGCAGTACGACGGCGACATCACCGACGTGGGCATCGAAGACGGCGTGCCGAACTACTACCTCGGCTTCAAGCAGGACCCCGAAGCCAACCCCCTGGTCTACTGCACCGACGAGAGCCTCGCCCAGTACGAAGACCACCTCAAGGAGCTCGGCTACCTCGACGACGACATCAAGGCCGCCGCCAAGGTCGCCGACAACACCTGTGACGGGCGCCTGGCGCCGTACCACATGGACAAGCTGGTGGTGGGCCTCAAGCGGGAGATCATCCCCTTCCTGGCCATCGGCCTGCGCGGCATCCTCTCGCAGACCAACAACCTCCCCGAGGACGTCGACGCCGACCTCAACACCTGGGTCATCGCCAACCCCGACGTGAAGAGCCGCGACTACCGCGCCCTTGAGCTCACCCTGGAGCGCAAGCTCAAGGACAACTGGCAGGGCATGATCGCCTACACCCTCTCGGAGGCCCGCGGCACCAACCCCGGTCAGTTCGAGCTGGCCTCGGGTGGACAGACCGGCTCGAATGGCAACGAGGTCGGTGTCTTCCTCGATGACGTCAACGACAAGGACGTGCGCGAGGGCTACTACCAGGCCGGCTACGGCTGGCTCCTCGACGGCCTGCACGGGCTCGGCACCCAGGACGACATCGCCGGCTGGTATGGCTACCTGCCCTACCACAGCTTCCACCAGATCAAGGCCAGCGGCTTCTACTCCTTCGACTTCGGCACCACCCTGGGCCTCGTCTACGAGTACGACAGCGGCCATGCCTGGCAGAAGCGCGGCCTCGTCGAGCTGTACGGCGACTACATGGCCTTCCCCGAGGGCCGCGGCACCCGCTTCATGCCGGCGGTGCACTATGTCGACTTCCGTGTCGCCCACAAGTTCACCTTCAAGAATGAACAGTCGATTGAAGGCTCCCTCGACGTCTTCAACCTGCCCGACTTCGACAAGCCGATCACCTACTACGAGAACGACAACGCCAGCTTTGGCAAGGTCCTCTTCCGGCAGGAGCCCCGGGCGATCCGGGCCGGCCTGAAGTACACCTACTAAGGCGCCGTCGCCGGGCCGCCGTCGCAGCGATGCGGCGGCGGTCTTTGCTTGGGGATAGGCCGGGGTGATGTCGACGCCGCGCCTCTCCCTCTGCCTGATCGCCAAAGACGAAGCCGCCTTCCTGCCCGGCCTGCTGCGCTCTGTTCAGGGTTGGGTCGACGAGCTGATCCTCTGCGACACAGGCAGCGCCGATGCGACCGTGGCGATCGCCGAGGCTGCTGGCGCGGTGATTGTTCACCATCCCTGGGCGGGTGACTTCGCCGCGGCCCGCAATGCCAGCTTTGGCCCGGCCACGGGCGACTGGATCCTGGTGCTCGATGCCGACGAGCGCCTCGCCCAGGGCGCCGGCCCTGCCCTGCGCGCGGCCCTCCTGCTGCCGATCGACTGCGGCCTGCTGCCGCTCCACCACGCCGCCCGCCTCGACGCC
>JBEIQK010000425.1:0-5601 GCA_040376505.1 Alphaproteobacteria bacterium
CAAGGGCAAGGTCCTCGAAGTCGCTCAGGTCTGGGGCGACGTGGTGATGAACATCAAGCAGTACGCCCGTGGCGCGGGCGCCGTCACCGCCGGCCCGTCCGAAGCGCAGTTCTACGTGCCCGACGGCCTGCTGCCTGGCTCGCCCTACAAGGTCTTTGAGTGGGCCGGCAGCCAGTTTGTCTGCAACATTCAAGACAAGTGGTCGGGCTTCGCCGACATCGGCGAGGAGCGCTTCGACCTTCACGAGCTGATCCAGCAGAAGAAGGCGAGCCCCAGCAGCGGCGGCCAGTACCAGCTGCCGATCACCGACAACACCCGCGTGGTGGTCGACACCGGCAACTTCATCTTCTTTGGCCAGATGGCCGCCCCGGGCAAGGTCGTCGTCGCGTCGAAGACCGACGGGCTCGACTACCCCTTCCTCGGCGTGCTCGGCTTCATGGGCTTCCTGCTCGGTCTGCTCGCGGTCGTCATGTACATGGCGCCCCCGCCCTCCGACACCGAGACCAACGACGTGCCCGATCGCTACGTCGAGATGCTCCTCCAGAAGCCCGAAGAGGAGAAGCCCCAGCCCAAGAAGGAGGCCAACAAGGACGCCGGTGAGGGCGCCAAGGCCAAGAAGGAAGAGGGCAAGGTCGGCAAGAAAGACGCCAAGATGAAGCAGGCCAAGGGCAACAAGGTCGAGATGCAGCAGCAGCAGCTCGACAAGGAGATCGCCGAGCAGGCAGGCGTTCTCGGCGCCATGCGCGATGGCGCGGCCGACAACGTCTTCGGCTCCTCGGCCATGAGCTCCGACCTCGCCGGCGGCATCGGCGGCCTCATCGGCGCCAAGGGCACCCAGGTCGGCTCCGGCGGCCTCGGCGCGCGCGGCGGCGGCATCGGCGGCGGTGGCTCGGCCGAAGGCCTCGGCGGCCTCGGCACCAAGGGCCGTGGCTCGGGCGCCTCGGGCTACGGCTCGGGCGGCGGCGAGTTCGGCAAGAAGAGCGAAGGCGGCATCAGCTCCATCGGCGGCGACCCGATCATCCTCGGCGCGCTGGACAAGTCGCTGATCGACGCGGTCATCAAGCGGCACATGAACCAGATTCGGTACTGCTACCAGCGCGAGCTGACCAAGAACCCGAACCTGGGCGGCAAGATCACCATCAAGTTCGTCATCGCCAAGGACGGCTCGGTCTCCAAGTCCGATGTCAAGTCCTCGTCGATGGGCAACGGCGCGGTGGAAGGCTGCATCGCCGATCGCTTCCTCAAGTTCCAGTTCCCGGAGCCCAAGGGCGGCGGCATCGTCATCGTCTCCTACCCCTTCATCTTCTCGCCGGGCTGATCTCTCGCGGGCCTGCGGACTTCCGGTTCGCGGGCCCTCGTGCTATTCATTGCGGCCCCTCGCGCGGCCCCCTTCTCGACTGGACGGAACATGCGGCGTTTTTCTCTTCTGCTGACCCTGTTCGTGGCCACCGCGGCGCTCGCGCCCCTGGACGCAGCAGCGCAGGATGACGAGTTCGGCGACCTCGACGGTGACAAGCCTGAAAAGGCGCCCTCCAAGGCCAAGAAGAAGCCTGAGGTCCGCGAGATCGTGAAGGGCACCTATGCCAAGTCCAATGTCGGCGGGTCCCTCTACCTGGGCAAGTTCGCCGGCTGGGTGAGCCCCGGCTCGACCCTGGCGATGGCGGTGGGCCGCGACTTCGTCAACAAAGAGCGGATGAGCATGGCCTGGGAGATCGCGCTGACCCAGAGCGTGCACAACGGCAAGCAGTACCAGCTTCAGATCGATGAAGGCGGAGCCTGCGTCGATGCCGGCGGCGCCGCCCCCTGTATCCAGGGCGACCTGCGCACCTACGGCGTCAACGCCATGGTCGAGTGGTCCACCTACCCCAACCGGCGCTTCGGCCTCGGCTTCCGGGCCGGCGGCGGCGTGCTCTTCTCGCCGCTCCTCATGAACGAGGAGTACTACAACACCGAGGTGGTGCAAGACGCCTGGGGCGGCGTCGCGCCGGCCTACCACACCAGCCCGCACCCGGTTGGTATCGGCGGCCCCACCTTCGAGTACTACACCAAGCTCTCCCACTTCTCGGTGGGCGTTGACGCCGACGTGTTCTACGCCGTCGGCTTCGACCTGGGCGCCAACATCGCGGGTACCCTCAAGTACACCTTCTGATCCTCCCGCTCAACAACCGCGGCCAGTCTTGATGACGGCCGCGGTTGTCGTTTGGGGACCGCGATTTTTTGGTGGTAAACTCTGGAACTCACCCTCGGGTCTGCCATGCTCCGCCACCTGCCCCTCCTGCTCCCTTTGCTCTTCGGCTGCGGCCTCAAGCTCGCCCCCTCGGACACCGGCGCCGGAGCGGAGGTCGAAGGGGGCACCACCTTTGGTGATCTCTCCGTCGCGCCCGGCACGGTGGAGTTCGGCGGCGTGGACGTCGGCGACAGCGCGAGCCAGGAGCTGGTGCTCACCAACCTCGCCGAAGGCAGCCTCGTGCTCCTCGGCATGGAGCTGAGCGGCGACCCGACCTTCACCCTCGAAGGGGCGGTGTCCACCGGCTACGAAATGGCCTCTGGCGAGGAGATCGTCGCCACCGTGCGCTTTCTCCCCACCGAGAACGCCAGCTACCTGGGCGCCATCGACATCGGCATCGCCGGCCTCGACGAGCCAGCCAGCGTGCCCCTGAGCGGCGACGGCCTGCTCGGCGGCGATGACGGCGCCAGCGACGGCGGCGCCGACGACGGCGGCGGGGATGGAGGCGCTGGCTGCACGCTGACCATCACGCCCAGCGCCATCGACTTTGGCGAGGTCGACCTCAACAGCGCGATGACCGAGTCCTTCGCCCTGGCCAACAACTGCGCCAACGACATCCTCGTCTCCGACATCGAGATCCCCAACAGCGACTTCACGGTGATCGGCATCAGCCTGCCCCAGGTGATCAATTCCGGCTCCAACAAGACCGTCGACCTCGTCTTCGAGCCCAGCGGCCTGGGTCCGGTGAGCGAGACGATGGCGATCAGCACCGATGAGAACGGCGGCAGCCGCTACGACATCCCCGTCACCGCCGTGGGCACCGAGCCGGACTGCTACATCTGCGACCCCACCATCGAGGTCGACACCGGCGCGTCCAGCGCCTACGAGATGAGCTTCGCCAGTCTGTTTTCGATCCCCGACACCAAGACGGTCACCATCCGCAACGCCCGCGACGTCGATCTGCGCATCACCGGCTACTCGATGACCAATGACACCGGCGGCGGGACCTTTACGGTCTCCGGCCTCAGCGCCAACACGCTGACCCCCTGGACCACGATGTCCTTTACGGTCAGCTACAAGTGCACCCTCTCTCTGTGCATCGACGTCGCCTTCGCCGCCTTCGACACCAACATCCTGCACATCCTGAGCAACTCCACCGCCGAGCCCGACTACGCGATCAACCTCAGCGGCGCTGGCGGCACCGGAGGCTTTGCGCCCTAGGCCCAAGCTCGATAGCAGGCGGCGCCTTTCACCGTACGACGCCCCCGATCGGCAGGCCGGAACAAGCCGGCTCCCCCGAAGCGGTTGCGTCCAATGCGAGGACATCATGGCCAACAAGTCCACCGGTCTGCTCGGCAAGAAGCTCGGCATGACCCAGATCTTCGACGAAAAGGGCGACATCGTCCCCGTCACCGTCATCGACGCCAGCGGCAACGGCGTCTCCGCCGTCAAGAGCGCGGCCGGCCCCGATGGCTACACCGCCGTTCAGCTCTCCAAGGGCGAGCGCCGCGAGAGCCGCGTCACCAAGGGTGTCGCGGGCCACTTCGCCAAGTCCAGCGTGCCGGCCGGCACCTTCGTCAAGGAAGTGCGGCTCAACGACGGCGACGTCTCGAAGTACCCCGTCGGCGCCACCCTCGCCGTCGCTGACTTCTTCAAGACCGGCGACTTCGTCGATGTCATCGGCACCAGCAAGGGCCGCGGCTTCGCCGGCGTCATGAAGCGCCACCACTTCAAGGGCTTCATCCAGACCCACGGTACCCACGAGTACTTCCGGCACGGCGGCTCGATCGGTACCCGCCTCACCCCCGGTATGACCCTCAAGGGCAAGAAGATGCCCGGTCATATGGGCGCCGAGCAGGTCACCGTGCAGAACCTGCGCGTGGCCAAGGTCGACGCTGAGAAGGGCCTCGTCTTCGTCCACGGCGGCGTCCCCGGCCCCGACGGCGGCGACGTCATCGTGCGCAAGGCCGTCAAGAAGAAGTAGGCCCACGCCCGCTTCTCCCCTGCAGGGGCCTCTCTCGAGGCCCCGCATTCTCAAGGCCCCACAACGGGGCCTTGGGTTTTTGGGGGGCCTCAGCCGCGGCGGTAATTGGGGCTGTCGCGGTCCATCACGATGTCGTGGACGTGGCTCTCGCGCAGGCCGGCCGGCGTCATGCGCACAAAACGCGCGTCGGCCCGCATCGCCGCCAGGGTCGCGCAGCCGGTGTAGCCCATCGCCGCCCGCAGGCCGCCCACGAGCTGCTCCACCACGGCGCCCACCGGCCCCTTGGCCGCCACCCGGCCCACCACGCCCTCGGGCACCAGCTTTCGGCCCGCCGCCTGGGCGCCGGCCTGGAAGTACCGGTCCGAGGAGCCGGCCTCCATCGCCTCCAACGAGCCCATGCCCCGGTAGAGCTTCCAGAATCGGCCGCCCTCCTCGACCACCTCGCCCGGCGCCTCGTCGGTGCCGGCCAGCATCGAGCCGGCCATCACGGCGTGGGCGCCGGCCGCGAAGGCCTTGGCCACGTCGCCGCTCGACTTGAGGCCGCCGTCGGCGATGATCGGCACCCCATGCGGCGCCGCCTCGGCCGCGCAGTCGGCGATCGCGGTGAGCTGCGGCACACCAACCCCGGCCACCACCCGCGTCGTGCAGATGCTGCCCGGCCCGATGCCCACCTTCACCACGTCGGCCCCGGCGGCGATGCAGTCGCGGGTAGCCGCCGCCGTCGCGACGTTGCCCACCACCAGGAGCACCCCCGAAAAGCGCGCCCGCATCGCCGTCGCCGCCCGCAGCACCCCCGCCGAGTGCCCGTGGGCCGTGTCGATCACCAGCAGGTCGACCCCCGCCGCCACCAGGGCCTCGGCCCGGGCGAGGCCGTCGGCCCCCACACCCACCGCCGCCCCCACGAGGAGCCGCCCCTCGACGTCGACCGCCGCGTGGCCCCCCTCGCCCGTCGCCGCGGCCTTCACCGCCACCACCATCTCCGCCTGGCGCGCGATCGACAGGTTCTTGTGCAGCACCCCCATCGCCCCCATCCGGGCCAGGGCCGTGGCCATGGCCGCCTCGGTCACCGTGTCCATGGCCGAGGCCAGCAAGGGGAGCGGCAGGCGCAGGCCCGCCCCCAACACCGTCGAGACATCGGCCTCGGCGGGCAGCACCGCAGAAGCGGCGGGGAGGAGGAGCACATCGTCGAAGGTGAGCCCAAGGGGCAGCGGGTCGGTGAGCATCGGCCCCCCTAGCCTTGGCCCCCACCCCCTTCAAGGCCTCCACCCCTCTCTCGCGCCGATCAGCGCGCGACCATCGGCGCTCCCGTTGACATTCCCAGGTGCTGTCAGTAGGAAGGCCCAGCCTTATGACTGGAGCCACCATGCGTCTGTTCGCCCTCCTCGCCCTC
>JBEIQK010000555.1:0-4454 GCA_040376505.1 Alphaproteobacteria bacterium
CACGCGTCTCCTCGTGCTGGCCGTCGAAGCCCCCTACTTCGACCGCGACGCGCTGATCGAGACCCTCACCGGCGCCTTCGCGGCCCTGCCCGCCCTGGGCTACCCCGCCTGGATGCGGCGGGTCTACCTGTCGGCGGTGCCCCTCTCCCCCACGCCGCTCCCCCGAATCAATCAGGTGACGTACAACAGAGGAAACCTGGCACCGCTTTTTTCCGCCAGTCAGACGCTGGAAGAGATGGGGGTCGAGGCCGAGTTTGGCGCCGCCCTCACCCTGGCGGAAGCCACCCGCCTCGCCACCGCCGGCCAGACCCCGCCGGTGGCCCTGGTGCCGGCGAATCGGATTGATCCGGCGCGGATGCGCGCCTGGCGCGTTCCCAAGAGCCAGCAGGCCGCCTGAAGGTGTACACTGGCCCCATGTGGCCGCTCCTCCTCCTCGCCTGCTCCACGCCCCACGTCGCCCTTGAGGGCGAGCCCGCCGTCGTTGCCGAGGCCGACCCACCCTCGGACAGCGGCGACGGCCTCGCCCCCGACGACCCGCCCGCGCCCGACCCCGAGCCACCCCCCGACGAGGCCGCCGAGGGCCTGCCCGACAGCACCCTCGACCCCTCCGACGCCGTCTTCAACCCCTGGACCATCCACACCCTCGATCTGTCGATGGAGGCCACCGGCTGGAGCGAGCTCACCAGCAACCCCTGGGCCGAGACCTGGCACGAGGCCGACGCCATCTTCACCCTCGGGGAGTCCGGCGAGGCCGAGACCATCGGCCGCATCGCCCTGCGGGCCTTCGGCGCCGGCTCGGTCGTGGCCGGCAAACCGCCGCTCAAGCTCAGCCTCGACCGCGTCGTCGACGGTCAGTCCTGGCGCGGCCTGGAGCAGCTCAAGCTCGACAACAGCTCCCAGGACCCCGCCTTTCTCAACGAGCGCATCGCCACCCGCATGCTGCGCGACGCCGGCATCCCCGCCGCCCGCACCGGTTGGGTCCGCCTCCGCGTGAACGGTTCCCCCGTCGGCTTCTTCGTCCTGATGGAGCCGATCGACGACCGATTCATCGCCCGCAACTTCGAAGACAGCACCGGCCCCCTCTACGGCATGATCAGCGGCTGGTACGCCCAGGGCCTCAACCCCTTCCCCGAGCCCTACCCCCATCCCCTCTCCTGGTTCGACAACCAGACCTCCGTCGAGGGCGATGGCAGCGAGCTATCCGAGGCCGCCCGCCTGCTCCGCGAGGGGACCGACGCCGAAGTGGCCAGCGCCATCGATCTTGAACAGTTCACCCGCGTGAGCGTCGCCCGCAGCATCATCGGCGGCATCGACACCTTCTCGGCCGACGGCAACAACTACTACCTCTATGTTCACCGCGGCCAGCTCGTGCAGATCCCCTGGGACATGGACGCCGACCTCGGCTACCCCTGGGCGATGGGCAACGCCCTCGCCGTCGATCTGCGCGCCCCCTGGCTGGCCTCGCCCTGGTCCTGGAACCCCGTCACCGGCTTACCCTACACAGACCCGGTCCTCCTCCGCCACCTCGCGATGGGCGCCGACGTCGAGGCGGTGGCCGCCGAACTGATGGCCGGACCCCTTGAGTGGAGCGCCGCCGACGCCGAGATCGTCGCCACCGCCGCCCTCATCGGGCCCGAGGTCGCCACCGACCCCCTCGGCTCCGCCCTCGCCTTCCAGGTGCGGGTGGCCAACCTCCGGCTCTTCCTGCACTCGCGCTACAGCGCCCTCACCGGCCGCGACATCGCCGACTGCGTGGAGCCCGACGACGGCAGCTTCTCGCTCTCCGATCTCAGTCCCACCGGCACGGTGGGCTGGGGCAGCCTCTGGCTCGACCAGACCGCCTGGGGCCCTGGCTTTACCGTAAACGGAGACCACTTCTGTCGCGGCCTCTTCGCCCACAGCCCCAGCGTGGTGCAGGTCACCGTGCCGGCCGGCGTCGCCACCCTCACCGGCGCCGTCGGCCTTCAGGACTGGAACCAGTACTGCGGCGAAGGCGCCGCCTTCTATATCGAGCAGGGCGGCGCCACCCTGTGGTCGAGCGGGGTGCGGCGCAACTACGACCCCGCCCTCGATATCGGCGAGCTCGCCGTCTCGCCCGGCACGCTCTACCTGCGCACCCATCCCAGCGGCAATTACAACTGCGACACCACCGTCTGGCTCGACCTCCGCCTGCATTAGGGCCGGAAGGGCAGCACCCTCTGTTCAGGCCCGATCCGCGCCGGGTGCCCCTCCCAGGATGCCCCCGGTAGATCCAGCCCATCGCCCCGCGAGAGCGTGCTCCAGGCCTCGTTCTCAGAGGAGGCGTGCCGATCGAGGCGCTCCACCACCACCACCGAAGGGGAGCCGGGCAGACAGAGGCCCTGGGCGAGCTTTCCCTTGGTCGGGTGCGGCGGCAGCACCACCCGCGCCCCCGGTCGGCGCACCGGCGCCGTGGACAGCGCCAGTCGGCTGTAGGTCAGCCCCTGCCAGCGCAAGCCCGCCGCGCGGGCGATCGGGACCAGGGCCGCGGGGAGATCGACGGCGAGGTCTTCGTGGCACCAGTCCTCGGCCCGCGTCAGCAGCGGGCAGGCCTCCGCGTGGGGACAGGGCGCCACCACAAACAGACCGGCATCTCCTCGCAGCGCCTCTCGCACCTGCTGCAGTCGCCGACTGGTCACCTTGAGCGCCGGCTCCACCACCAGCAGCAGACCGTCGCCCCCCACGTTCTGGGCCAGGATGCCCCGCAGGAGCTGGCGCAGCAGCTCCACCCGCGCCGCCTCGGGCTGGCCGTGCCCCACCTCCACCAGCACCGCCCCCAGCACCACCAGATCGAATTCGCCCGGCCCGGCGCGCAGATCGCCGCGCAGCCCCTGCACCGTCACCGGCCCCAGGCCCAGCCCGTCGACGCAGCGCCGCAGCAGCGCCACACCTCGGGTCAGGGCCCGGGGCTCTGGCTCCACCAGGGTGAGGGCGATCTCGCCGCTGTAGCCGCGGCCGCGCAGGCCGAGCACCGCCCCCAAGCCGCTGCCACCCACCCCGGCGCCCAGATCGAGCACCCGCAGCGCCGGCCGGCCCAGCGAGGCCAGCGGCAGATCGCGCAGGGCTGCCTCGATCTTGCGGGCGTCGCGCGGCAGAAAGAAGGCCACCCGGCCGGCCTCCCGCGCCGGCGTCCAGCGCACCGGAAAGGCCGCGGCATTGTAGGCCGCCGACAGCTCGGCCACACCCTGGGCCAGCGCGACCGCATCGGTGGGGAGCCCCTCTTCGGCGAGGGCGGCCAACAGGAGGTCGGTCAATTCCGGGTGCAGGGCGGGCAGGACAGAGCGGGTGCGAGCAGCCATCTGGAGGGCTAGCCGGCCTTGACCTCGGCGCCCAGCCGGCCGATCCCCTCGCCGAGGCCCCTGTGATCCCGCTACAAGGCTGCGCCACCCCCCGGAGCCCCCCTGTTTGAGCCGCCCGCCACGCGCACGCCCAGCCCCGACGAGCTGGACCTGGAGGCCGATGATCCGGCCCTCGAAGAGGCCCTGCTCTCCGGGAAGGCCGCTGTGGTGGCGATCCTCAGCCATGCCAGCCTGATCGGCGCCGCCCAGGTCGCCCGCCTGCGCGCCGCCATCGAGCCCGCCGCCGACCGCTCCCGCCGCGACGCGCTGCACCTGCACCTGATCGGCGATCGACGCGCGGGGAAGCGCACCCTGCTGGACGCCCTGATCGGTCAGCGCCTCCTCGGCGCCGCCCCCCGCATCCCCGGGCGCATCCGCCTGCGCGGCGGCGCGGTGCCCACCTGGACCGCCACCCTGCGCGACGGCGAGGTCCTCTGCTCCCGCATCGCCTCCGAAGAGTCCCGCCTCGCCGAGGCCGCCACCCAACTCCGCGCCCTGCGCACCGAGCTCGCCCAAACCCACGCCCGCATCCACCAGGCGCACAACCTCGCCTTGCTCAACGATCGCAGCGCCATCGAGGCCACCGATCGCGCCCGCGCCGAGCTCGCCGACGCCAGCGCCGCCCTCTCCACCGCCACTCAGGCCGCCGCCCAGGCCGCCCTTGGCGAGCAGGCCGCCGCAGAGGCCCACCAACAGGCCCTGGCCGCCCTGCCCGGCTTCCTGCGCGAGCCCAACCCGGGGCTCTTCGCCGCCCTGCTCACTGCCCTCCTCGGCTGGATCTGGACCTCGGCCCGGGCCGTCCTGCCCGAGCGCATCCGCGCCACGACCCAGGCCCACCTCAGCGCCGAGGCCGCCCGGGCCACCCTCGCTGAGCAGAGCGAGCAGCAGCAGCAGGCCAGCCGCTCCCTCGACCAGGCCCGCGCCCGCCAGACCCAACTTCGGGCCGCCCGGCAGGAGGCCGAGCGCGCCGTGGCCGACATCGACGCCCGCCTCACCGCCGCCGGCGCCGACGAGGCCGAGGCCCGCCAGCGGGTCGCCGCCTTGCGCGCCGGCCGCGCGGCCGCCCTGCGCGAGGAGCTCACCGGCCTGTTGTGCGGG
>JBEIQK010000732.1:0-3317 GCA_040376505.1 Alphaproteobacteria bacterium
AGGCGACAGGGACGAGTATCTTCGCGCGTCCCATCGGCGGGCTCCAGTGTTGCCGCCGGGGGTGCCACTGGGGGGCGGGGCGCCCGGCGCAGCGGCCTGACCGCTAAGCAGGCCGCCCGATCGGGTGAGGAGGGCCGAGAGGCCGAGCACGAAGACGAGGCTGGCGACGAGGCGGCGGGTCAGCAGGCCCTGGCGATGGACCCACCGCAGGCCCGCCCGCGCGGCGGCGAGGGCGGGCAGGGTGCCCAGCGCGAAGACCCCCATCAGCAGGGCACCGAGGAGGGGATCTCGGGCACCGATGGGGAAGGCCAGCGCGGTGTAGAGCAGGCCGCAAGGCAGCAGGCCCGTGGTGAGGCCAAAGACAAAGGCGCCCAGCGGATCGGCGCGGCGGGCGAAGCGGGTGGCGAGCGAGGTGAGGCCGGCCCAGCGCGGGCTCCAGGAGGGGAGCGGCACGCCACCGAGGCGCAAGGCCGACCAGCCCAAGAGCCCAACGGAGAGCCCCGTGATGAGCCAACCCGGCCCCGGCAGGATCTGGCCGAAGGCCCCGGCGAGCGCGCCGAGGCCCATGTAGGCGACGAGCTTGCCCACATGCCACAGCCAGCCCCCCGGCCGGTCGCCCGCGGCCACGGCAAAGCCGCCGCACATGCCCACACAGTGGGGGGTGCCCATCAGCCCTGCCAGCAGGGAGCCCGCAAACAAGCCAAGCATCGCTCGCCTCCGAGCCCCTTCAATGCACGATGCGTGCCAACTCGCCCAGCAGGGCCTCCGCCGACGCCTTTGCGGCCGGGCGACCCAAGGGGCTGTGTGAGTTCCCACAGATTGGATGGGGCATCCGGCCCAAGCCTCCGCCGCTTGCCCTGGGATGCGAGCCCCCGGCGCGGTCCCAGCGGTCGGCATGGAACTTGCACAGCGGCTTTTGCGGAGGCAACACCCGTGTCAGCCAGTTCTCCATCTTCCTCACTCTCCCTGGCGCCGCCCCCCTACGACGACGCCATCGTGAAGAAGTTCGTCTTCGTCACGATGCTCTGGGGCGCCGTCGGGATGCTTGTCGGCGTCATCCTCGCACTTCAGCTCGCCTGGTGGCCGGCCAACCTGAGCCTGCCCTGGACCACCTTTGGGCGGCTTCGCCCCTTGCACACCAACGCGGTGATCTTCGCCTTTACGGGCAATTTCATCTTTGCGGGGGTGTACTACTCGATGCAGCGCCTGCTGAAGACGCGGATGTGGAACGACACCTTGTCGACCCTCCACTTCTGGGGATGGCAGGCCATCATCGTCGCCGCCGCCATCACGCTGCCGCTGGGCCTCACCCAGGGCAAGGAGTACGCCGAGCTGATCTGGCCCATCGACATCGCCATCGCGGTGGTCTGGGTGATCTTCGCCGTCAACTTCTTCGGCACCATCGCCATCCGCAAGGTCCAGCACCTCTATGTGGCGATCTGGTTCTACATCTCGATGGTCGTCACCATCGCGGTGCTGCACATCACCAACAGCCTCGCGGTGCCGGCCACGTTCACGCGCTCCTACCCGATCTACGCGGGCATGACCGACGCGCTGGTGCAGTGGTGGTACGGCCACAACGCCGTGGGCTTCCTGCTCACCACGCCGATCCTGGGCCTGATGTACTACTTCCTGCCCAAGTCGGTGCAGCGGCCGGTCTTCTCCTACCGGCTTAGCATTGTTCACTTCTGGGCCCTGGTCTTTCTGTACATCTGGGCCGGCCCGCACCACCTGCTCTACTCCGGTCTCCCCGACTGGGCGCAGACCCTGGGCATGGTCTTCTCGATCATGCTGATCGCACCCTCCTGGGGCGGCATGTTGAACGGTCTGCTCACCCTGCGCGGCGCCTGGGGTCGTCTGCGCACCGATCCAGTGGTGAAATTCTGGGCGGTGGCGGTCAGCTTCTACGGCATGAGCACCTTCGAAGGCCCGATGATGTCGATCCGGGCGGTGAACTCGCTGTCTCACTACACCGACTGGACCATCGCCCATGTGCACGGTGGCGCGCTGGGCTGGGTGGGGATGGCCGCGGCGGCGATGCTCTACTGGCTGGTGCCCCAGCTCTACAAGCGGCCCCTGCACAGCGTGCAGATGGCCACCGCCCACTTCTGGATCGCCACGGTCGGCATCGTGCTCTACGTCGTGTCGATGTGGGTGGCCGGCATCACCCAGGGGCTCATGTGGCGTGCCATCGATGACGCGGGGCAGCTCGCCTACCCCTCTTTCATGGACACCGTCATTCAGCTCATCCCCTTCTACTGGATTCGCCTGATCGGCGGTCTGCTCTACCTCGGCGGCTTCCTGCTCATGGGCTGGAATCTGTGGAGCACGGCCAGCCGCACCCAGGACGTCCCGGCCGGCGCCCCCGCCGTCTGATCACCCTTACCCTGGGAGACACACCTCATGTCTCAGCATGAATCCTGGCACCGCCGGCTCCTGGAGCACCGCAGCGCCCTCTTCACGGTGCTGGTGACCGTCGGCATCTCGATCGGCGGCATCGTGGAGATCGTGCCGATGTTCACGGCCTCGGCGGGGGCCGACACCCTGGAATCCGTCACGCCCTACACCGCCCTGGAGCAGGCTGGTCGCGACATCTATGTGCGCGAAGGCTGCTACAACTGTCACTCGCAGATGGTGCGCCCCTTCCGGGCGGAGACCCTGCGCTACGGCCCCTGGTCGCGGGCTGGCGAGTACGCCTATGACCACCCCTTTCAGCTCGGCAGCCGTCGCATCGGCCCCGATCTGCACCGGGTGGGCGGCAAGTACCCCGACGCCTGGCACTACGAGCACATGCGCGATCCCCGCAGCACCAGCCCGGGTAGCCTGATGCCGCCCTACCCCTGGCTGCTCGACGACACCTACACCGCGGCCGACGCCGAGAAGAGCGTCCGTGCGCTGGCCACCGTTGGCGTGCCCTACACCGAAGCGGACATCGCCAACGTCGCCACCTCTGTCTCGGAGCAGTCGGCGGGCATCGTCGAGCGGCTCAAGACCGCCGGCATCCAGACCGAAGGAGACAAAGAGATCGTCGCGATGATCGCCTACCTTCAGCGCCTGGGCAAGGATGGCAAGGCCGCCTTCGCCGACAGCGGCGTGCCCGACGCCCTCGCCCGCCCCGAAGAGGCCGCCACCGCCGTCGCCCTGGGGGGTCAGCCATGAGCCAACTCACCCACGCCGCCGGCGAGGCCCTCACCCTGGGCTGGGTCATGGGACTGACCACGCTTGGCTTCTTCACCTTCTTCGTGGGCTGGGTGCTCTACCTCGCCCGCCCCAGCCAGTCCGGCGCCCTCCAGGCGATGGCGCGGCTCCCCCTTGAT
>JBEIQK010000685.1:0-3615 GCA_040376505.1 Alphaproteobacteria bacterium
GGCCGTGCCGGCGGGCTTTCCGGTCACCGACGCCATGCTGGCCGCCGTCACCGGCGCGGGAGACACCCTCGCCGCTGCGGGCGCCGAGGGCCGGCTCTTCCTTTGCGACTACGCCGCGCTGGCCGATGTCCCTGCCGGAACCTTCCCCCATGGCAGAAAGTACATGGAGCCGGCCCTGGCGCTGTTTGCCACGCCGCCGGCCGGCGCCGCCGATCGCGCCCTGATGCCGGTCGCCATCCAACTGGGCCAGCAGTCCAACCACGCCACCCCGGTCTTCACGCCGGCCGATGGGCCGATCTGGCAGATCGCCCAACTGCATGTCACGGTGGCCGACGGCAACCACCATGAGATGATCAGTCACCTGGGGCTCACCCACCTCGTGCTGGAGGCCTTTGTGATGGTTACCCATCGCCAGCTCTCCACCGAGCACCCGCTCTATGTGCTGCTGATGCCGCACTTCCAGGGCACGCTGGCCATCAACCAGGCGGCGGAGCAGACCCTCGTCGCCCCCAAGGGCACGGTGGATCGCCTGCTGGCGGGCACCATCGAAGGCACCACCAAGCTGGCCGTGGACGCCGTCGCCGGGCTCAATTTCCGCGAGGCGGCCCTGCCGCGGGATCTCGCCCGCCGCAAGGTAGACAATGCCCAGGCGCTGCCGGTCTACCCCTTCCGCGATGACGCCCTGCCGCTGTGGGGTGCGATTGAGTCCTGGGTGCGCGACTACCTCTCTGTCTACTACCCGAATGACAGCGACATCACCGGCGACACGGAGCTGTCGGCCTGGCTCTGTGAGCTGGAGAACAAAGACGGCGGCGCCGGCCTCACCGGGGTCGGCCCCATCGCCACCCTCACCGATCTGGTGGAGGTGGTGACCCAGGTGATCTTCCGGGCCAGCGTGCAGCACGCCGCGGTGAACTTCCCCCAGCGCAGCTTCATGTCGCCCACGCCGGTCTTCCCGCTGGCCGCCTACACGCCGGCCCCCACCTCAACCGGTGAGGCCGGCGGCGACGAGGCGGTCCTGCGCCTGCTCGCGCCCCTGGAGGACGCCCTGGCCCAGCAGGCCTTGTTGGAGCTGCTCGGTGGGGTCTACTTCACCCGCCTCGGCGACTACGATCGCTACCGGATGACCCCCTACTTCGCCGATCCGCGCATTCAGCCGCTGGTCGCGGCCTTTCAGGGGCGCCTGCGGGGGATTGAGCGGCAGGTGGGCCTGCGCAACCTGGAGCGCACGCCCTACACGACCCTGCTGCCTTCGGCCATCCCGCAGAGCATCAACATCTGAGCGCCGGGCGGGCTACTCGGCCGCCAGGGTAGACAGATAGCCTTCGTTGAAGGGGAAATTGTCTCCCTTCACGATGGTCATGTCGCGCCCGATCACCGGCAGGGTCGGGTAGCCGCCGTTGATGTAGGGGGCCAGCTCTCCGGGGCCGGCCAGGACCGGGTGGGTGATGGCGTATTCGTCCACCCAGTCCATCAGATCGTCGGTCTCGGGCGGGGCGCCGCCGACGTCCTCCATCATCACCGAGAGCACCACCACGCCCTCGTCGGCGAGGTCCACCGAGGCGGCCTCGATCGCCGGGGCCTCCTCCTGGCAGGGCCCGCACCAGGCGGCGTAGATCACGAGCTGCACGACCTGCCCGTAGAACTGGTACAGCTCAACCTCGTTGCCGTCCTGATCGAGGAGGGTGAAGTTGGGGGCCACATCGCCGACCCCGGTGCCGGTGCCCGCGAGCCCGGCGGGGACGTCGGCGGCCTCGGCGTGGTACCAGCGGTTGTCGGGGCCGTAGCGGGCGGGCTCGGGCTCGGCCGAATCGGTGACGGTGCCGGTGTCACTGGTGGTGGCGGTGTCCTCGCCGCCCGCGCTGGCGGGATCGGACTTTTCTTCGCAGCCGAGGGCGAAGACGAGGGGGAGGAGGAGGGGCAGGCGGCGCATGGGGGCTCCAGGTGGGCCGCCACTGTAGCGGGCTGGAGCCCACGCTGCCGGTCTTATTGGGCTTGGCAGGGCCGCGTCCGCTCCTGTCGCCGAAGACGGGGAGTCCTGGCCTTGGGCCCGGATCCGCGCCGCGCCAGGAGACCTCAATTTCTTGTGCGTCGGTCAGTCGATCGAAAAATGGACAGATCCGGGCGGCCGGTCCTCTCCTCCAGGGCGCCCACCCGCACCCGAGGTTTCCTCGGCCTGCGCGTCCCGCACCTCACCGAGGCGATCGGCGGATCGCCGGTGCAGCCCGCCCGGCGCGAGGCGCTGCGAGGGGCCGACACGGCCAATTTTGCCTGCGATCCCGCGCACCGATGGGAGCGCGGGGGGGCGCCGTTGGGGTTGTAGTTGCGCCGTCGCCCGCAGCCTCGTAGGGTGCGGCCGTCGCTTCCCCCTGATCCCGCTGTGGAGCCGATGGATGCAACGCGCGACCTTGTCGGATGGCCTGGCGGTGTGGTGTCTCCAGCGCCCTGAGGCGCAGGTCCTCGATCATCATGTTCGCGGCTACCTGCAGCATGGCATCGAGGTGCGCCCGGGCGACGTGGTCCTCGATGTGGGCGCCAACATCGGCCTCTTCGGGGTGCGGGCCGTGCGGTCGGCCCCTAACGTCACGGTCTACGCCTTTGAGCCCGTGCCCGACATCTTCGCGGTCCTGCAGGCCAACGCCGTCGAGCACGGCGCCGGTCGCCTGATCCCGCTGCCCTACGGCGCCAGCGGGGCCCGCGGCGAGGCCCGCTTCACCTACTTTCCCCGCAGCCCGGCCCTGTCGACCAGCGACCCGGGCGCCTGGGACGAGCAGCCCGACGAGTTCAAGGAGGCCGTGATCGGCCAGACCGCCGCGGCGGCCGGGGCCATCTGGTACGCTCGCCTGATGCCCCGCTTCCTCGCTGGCTTCGTCGCCCGGCACCTGCGAAGCGGCAGCAAGGAGGTGGTGGCCACCCTGGTGACCCTGTCGGAGATCATCGACGAGCACCAGATCGCCCGCGTCGACCTGCTCAAGATCGACTGCGAGGGCGCCGAGCTGGCGGCTCTCCAAGGGGTGCGGGCCGAGCACTGGCCGCGCATCGGCCGGGTGGTGGTGGAGGTGCACGACCGCGCCGGCCGCTTCGACGCCGTCTCCGCGCTGCTTCGCGCCCAGGGCTTCACCCGCCTCGTGGCAGAGAAGGAGGCCGGCTTCGAGAAGACCCGACTGATCAACCTGTTCGCCACGCGGAGCGATGCGCCATGAATGTCGCCGGGCTGATGGGGCTGAGCGCCCTGCTCATCCACGTCCCGACCCTGCTCGTCTCTCTGTACCTGGACAAAGCTGGCCTGCCGGCCGGCCTGGGCGACCAGACCACGTCGCGCAAGCGGGGCACGCTGGCGGCGCGGCTGCCGCGGATCGGGCTCAATCTCCTCGCACTCTATGGGCTGGCCCTCCCGGCCCTCAGCGCCGTTGATGTTCTGTTTCCGATGGCGGCGCCGCCCCTCTGGATTGGGGTCCTCCAGTTTGTCCTGCTCGTGCTGGCCGACGACCTGTGGTTTTACTTTGCCCACCGCTTCATGCACGAAAACAAAGAGGTCTACCGGCGGGTTCACAAGATCCACCACGAGGCCTTCGCCCCGGTGCCCATCGAGTACATCTATGTCCACCCGGTGGA
>JBEIQK010000778.1:0-3057 GCA_040376505.1 Alphaproteobacteria bacterium
CCGCCGTGCCATCCCGGTCGGTGTCGGGGTAGCCCTCGTCCACCTGGCCATCGCCGTTGTTGTCCAGACCGTCGCACTCCTCGGAGTCCATACAGTCTGCCGTGCCGTCCCCATCGGTATCGGCGTAGCCCTCGTCCACGGCACCGTCGCCGTTGTTGTCCAGACCGTCGCACTCCTCCTTGTCCTCACAGTCTGCCGTGCCGTCGCCGTCGGTGTCGGGGTAGCCCTCGTCCACCGCGCCGTCGCCGTTGTTGTCCAGACCGTCACATTCCTCGGTGTCTACACAGTCGGCGATGGTATCCCCGTCGGTGTCGGCGTAGCCCTCGTCGATGTCGCCATCCCCGTCATTGTCCAGGCCATCGCACTCCTCCACCTCGATGCAGTCCGCCTCCCCGTCGAAGTCGGAGTCCACGTAGCCCTCGTCGATGTCCCCGTCCCCGTCGTTGTCCAGCCCATCGCAGAGCTCGGGATCGGCAGCCTCCGGGCAGACATCCACCTCCAGATAGAACCAGTTCTTGCGGTACAGGTCCCAGCGGGTGCAGTCTGCGGCCCACACCCAGGCGCCCCCGGAGGGGCTGTAGCTCCAGATCGAGGCGCAGGAGGACGCGAGGAAGCTGTCGTCGGGGGACATGGCCGTGGTGGCCGCCCCGGTCGTCCAGGCCGTGCCATAGGTGGTGGTGGGGCTGGTAGAGGTGACCAACCAGGCACCGGTGCCGGTGTCGTAGCTGGTCGGCCCCGCGCCGGGTACCGTAACCCGCGCGTTGAAGCCCGCGATCACGCCGCCGGTGTCGCCGGCTTCCACGGCAAGGTGGTGGACGCCGCTGGGCAGGGCGTAGGTCTGGCTGAAGAGGTTGCTCCACCCCGAGCCGCTGCCCGTCATCGCGCCGTCCAGGTAGACCGTCATCACGTCGTCGGCCGAAGCGTCCAGCGTCACGTCGTAGGCGCAGTCCAGCCCCTCGTCCACAGCCCCATCGCCGTCGTCGTCGATGCAGTTGCAAAGCTCGTCGAAGCAGTCCGCCACACCGTTCCCGTCGCCGTCGTAGCCCTCGTCCACGTTCCCGTCGCCGTTGTTGTCCAGACCGTCGCAGTCCTCGGGGTCCAGGCAGTCGGCAAGGCCGTCCGCATCGGCGTCTCCGAAGCCTTCGTCCACGTTCCCATCGCCGTTGTTGTCGATCCCGTCGCAGACCTCGGTGTCCTCGTCCACACAGTCGGCGATGCCGTCCTGGTCGACGTCCGCATAGTCTTCATCCACAAGCCCGTCGCCATCGTTGTCCAGACCATCGCAGATCTCGCAGTCGTCTTGGGAGTCCCCCGCCGGCGAGTCCTGCTTTCCGCCGGTCGTGCAGGCGGCTGCGAGGGTGAGCACCAGGGGAAGGCCGATATACATGCGCATGGGAAACCTCTGTGAGGCGGCCCTGCTAAGCGATGTCCGGCGAGGGGGAATCCTAAGCCGATCCTAGATCGGCGCGGGGCCATGCAGAAGGGGGCACCTTCCACCGCCAAGGAAGCTCCATTCTCGGGCCGGGGTCGGAGGGGCAGTGCGAAGGGCGGGCGGTTAAAACGGGGGGCTCGCCTCACCCCGGGGGAATTCGCCGTGCTGCGCTCGCTCAACGACTGGTTCGCGATGATCGCGGACGGTGTACGCACCCTGGGCGCACCAACCTGGACCCAGCGCTGGCGCAGGCTCCGCTTCGTCGCCCTCCTGGTCTTCGTGCTGCCGCCGCTGGCGCTGCTCACCCACCTATGCCTCGCGCTGGACCACCTGCTCTTCCCCGGCTTTAAAAAGGTCAAGATCGAGAAGCCGATCTTCATCGTGGGCAACCTCCGCACCGGCTCGACCTTCCTTCACCGCCTGATCGCCGGCGACACCGAGCACGTGGCCAGCTTCCGCACCGTGGACCTGTTCATCCAGGCGATCGTTGTGAAAAAGGTGGTTGCCCTGCTGGGCCAACTGGACGAGGGCTGCGGCGCCCCGGTGCGGCGGACCGCCCAGTGGCTGGAGGAGCGCACGCTGACGGGCTTCCGCAAGATCCACGACGTACGCCTGCTACAGCCCGAAGAGGACGACTTCCTGCTGTTCAGCATCCTGCGCACCGCGGCGCTGATGGAGATCTTCCCGGCCGTGGCGCGCTACCGCCGGCTGCTGCACGTGGACGAGCGGATGGAGCGCACCGAGCAGGAGCAGCTCTGGCGTTTCTACCGAGGTCTGGTGCAGCGCCACCTCTACCACCTGGGCGCCGACAAGCAGTTCGTCTCGAAGAACCCGCTCTTCACTGCCAAGATCAGCAGCCTGCTGCGCGCCTTCCCCGACGCCCGCATCATCAACCTCGTGCGGACGCCGCACAAGACCGTCGCCAGCTCGGCCAGCATGTGGCACTTCATCTGGCGGGAGACCGGCGCCATCGGGCCCGACGACGTCGATCCCGAGCCCTGCATCCAGTTGTGCCGCACCTTCTTCAACCACCCGGTGCAGGCGCTGGTGGGCAGGGAGGCCCAGTCGATCACGGTGCGCTACGAGGATCTGATGGAGGCCACCCCGGCTGTGGTCTGCGGGGCCTACCAGCAGTTGGGCCTGACCATGAGCCCCCAGTTGGCCCGCAACGTCGCCGCCCAGGCCAAGCGGAGCTTTCGCAGCGAGCACGCCTACAGCGGCGCCGCCTTTGGTCTGCCGCCCGAGCGGCTGTCGGAGGCCTTCGCCGACGTGATGGCGCGCCACGGCTACAAGGCGCCCACGCCGGCGCCGGCCGTCTCGGCACCCCATACGGACACTATGAAGCTTCCAGGCTAACTATCCGAGAAAAGCCAACTCTTTGGACGTCCAAAGAGTTGGCTTTTCTCGAAAAGAGTTGGTCAAAGCAGGAGAAAGTCCGCTAAAAACGTGGACCACGCGGCCCCGCTGCAGCCGGAGGGGCTGGGGCATTTTTGGGGTAGGTCCTGACATCTGAACCCTTGCCCAGCCCCGCCCCCCGTGCTATACCTGCAACGGTGACCCCCACCACCCCCCACGGCTGCCTCGATCTCCACACCGTCATCGTGTCGGTAGAGCGCCATTCCGAC
>JBEIQK010001068.1:0-1819 GCA_040376505.1 Alphaproteobacteria bacterium
CTCGAGGCCGCCCAGGCCGAGGGCCTCATCCCCCTGCGCTACGCCGCCGATCTGGCCGACGCCCCCCTCAACCCCAATGGCTCCACTGCGGCGGCGGCGGCCCTCACCGATCCAAGCGGCCGGGTGCTCGGCCTGATGCCGCACCCCGAGGCCTTCCTCGACGCCATCAACCACCCCGACCGCCGCCCTGCCGCGCGCCCCACCGGCGCCGCCTTCTTCGAGAACCTCGTCGCCGCCGGCCTTGGCTGAGGCGCTGGAGCTACCCATGTTGCTGCCGATCCGTCGCGCCCTGCTGAGCGTCTGGGACAAGACCGGCCTCCTGCCGCTGGCCCGCTGCCTCGTCGCCCATGGGGTCGAGCTCTACTCCACCGGTGGCACCCGCGCCGCCTTGGAGGCCGATGGGCTGCCCGTCCTCGACGTGGGCGCCCTGCACGGCCGGCCCGAGGCCTTCGGCGGCCGGATGAAGACCCTCTCCTACGAGATCGCCGCCGGCATCCTCTTCGACCGCCGCCGCGACGCCGAGGAGGCCGCCGCCCTGGGCATCGGCCCCATCGACCTCGTGGCGGTGAACCTCTATCCCTTTGAGGCCTACCGCGACCGCGGGCTGCCCCTGCCCGAGCTGGTGGAGTACATCGACATCGGCGGGCCCACCCTGCTGCGGGCCGCCGCCAAGAATTTCAGCAGCGTGGTGACCCTCGCCGATCCGGCCGACTACGCCGCCCTGATCGCCGAGCTGAACGAAAACAATGGCTGGTCCAGCCTCGCGACCCGCCGCCGCCTGATGGGCCGGGCCTACGCCACCACCGCCCGCTACGACGCCGCCATCTCCGATCACCTCGCCGCCGAGGCCGGCGCCCCCACCCGCACCCTGCGCTTCGGCCCCCCCCAGCCCCGGCGCTATGGCGCAAACCCCCACCCGCCCGCCCACGGCTTCCCCCGCCGCGGCCCCGACCCCCCCGACGGGGTACTCGGTGGGAAGGCCCTCTCCTACAACAACCTCCTCGATGTCGAAGCCGCCTTGGGCGCCATCGCCGGCCAGGGCCCCGGGGTCGCCGTCGCCGTGGTCAAACATGGCAACCCCTGCGGCCTCGCCCTCGCGCCCACCGCCGCCGAGGCCCTGGAGCTGGCCTGGCAGGGCGATCCCGTCTCGGCCTTTGGCTCGGTGATCGCCTTCTCCACGCCGCTGCAGGCCGCCGACCTCGCCCCCCTGCACCTTGACGACAAGAGCCGCCGGCGCTTCGTGGAGGTGCTGGTGGCGCCCGCCTTCTCGGCCGAGGCCGTGGCCCTGTGCGCCCACCACAAGGCCCTGCGCCTCGTCACCGCCCGGGCCGATGAACAGTCGGCCCGCCCCGATCACCGCATCGTGATGGGGCTGCTCCTGGAGCAGGCCCGCGACCTCGCCATCGCCGACGGCTACCGCCACGAGGCCGGCCCGGCGCAGATCCTCGACGAGGCCCTGGCCGCCTTCGCCCTGCGCGCCGTGCGCAGCGTCAAGTCCAACGCCATCGTGCTCGCCCGTCGCCTCGACGCCGACCGCCTGCAGCTCGTCGGCATGGGCGCCGGCCAGCCCAATCGCGTCACCGCCGCCTCCCTCGCCCTCGCCCGAGCCCAGGAGAACCTCGGCCCGGGCGCCCTGGGCTCTGTGTACGCAGCGTCCGACGCCTTCCTGCCCTTTCGCGACACCCTCGACCGCCTCGCCGACGCCGGCGTGGGCCTGCTCCTGCAGCCCGGCGGCTCGATCCGCGACGCAGAGGTGGCCGCCGCCGCCACCGAGCGCGGCGTCTCGCTTGTCCTCACCGCTATCAGACATTTCCGCCAC
>JBEIQK010000366.1:0-6284 GCA_040376505.1 Alphaproteobacteria bacterium
ACGCCAAAGACCCGGCGATGGACGCCCACTACCTGCTGCAAAAGCTGAAGAATCACCCCTACATGCGCCGCAAGCTGGCGGGGGGCAAGGTCATCAAGTACGGCGCCAAGACCGTCACCACCGGCGGCTGGGGCAGCATCCCCAAGCTCTACGCCCCCGGCGCGATGATCGTCGGTGACTCGGCCTCCTTCCTCAATCCGATGCGCATCAAGGGCATCCACCTCTCGATGAAGAGCGGGATGCTCGCCGCCGAGGCCGCCTTCGAGGCCATCAAGCGCAAGAGCGCCACCGAAGAGGTGCTGCGCATCTACAAGGAGCGCCTTGACGCCTCCTGGGTGCGCGAGGAGATGGAGCCGGCCAAGAACTTCCACTCCGCCTTTGAGAGCGGGCTCTTCAGCGGTCTGTTCAAGGCCGGTCTGCAGATGGTCTTCGGTCCGGGCAAAGAGGTCAACGCCTTTAAGCCCGACTACAAGTACATGCAGCGCAGCAGCGTCGTCCACGGCAGCCACGGCTACCCCAAGCGCGATGATCTGGTGTACGACAACACCTACATCCTCGACAAGCTGACGGATGTGTACCTGTCGGGCACCAAGCACGACGAGCACCAGCCCTGTCATTTGAAGGTGGCCGACACCGAGATCTGCGCCACCCGCTGCGCCGAGGAGTATGGCAACCCCTGCGAGCGCTTCTGTCCGGCCCAGGTCTACAACATGATCTGGAACGAAGAGACCAAGCGCAAAGAGCTGCGGGTGGACTTCTCCAACTGCGTGCACTGCAAGACCTGCGACATCCGCGATCCCTACCAGATCATCACCTGGGTGCCCCCCTACGGCGGCGACGGCCCCGAATACGGCATCCTCTGAGGGTTGGGGTAGGGCATCGGCCGCGAGGTCCCATGCCCCCCAGCCCCACCCACCGCTCCGACCCCCGCTACAGCCGCCTGCCCGACGCCCTCTACGACGTCGTGGCACCTGCGCGCTTTCCGCGGGGGTCTCTGCGTTTTCGCAACCAGCGGGCCGCCGCCCGTGTCGGCCTCGACACCCTCGATGAGGCCGAGTGGCAGCGCCACTTCTGGGCCTTTGAGCCCCTGCCCGGCAACCTGCCCAATCCCCTGGCCCTGCGCTACCACGGCCACCAGTTCCAGCACTACAACCCCCGCCTGGGCGACGGCCGCGGCTTCCTCTTCGCCCAGCTCCGCGATGATCAAGGCCGGCTGCTGGATCTCGGCACCAAGGGCAGCGGGGCCACCCCCTGGTCGCGCGGCGGCGACGGGCGGCTCACGCTCAAGGGCGGCGTGCGCGAGGTGCTGGCCACCGAGCTGCTGGAGGCCTTGGGGGTCAACACGTCGAAGAGCTTCAGCCTCTTTGAGACCGGCGAGCCGCTCTACCGCAACGACGAGCCCAGCCCGACCCGCAGCAGCGTGCTGGTGCGCCTCTCGCACAGCCATGTGCGCATCGGCACCTTTCAGCGCCTCGCCTGGCAGCAGGACCGCGCCACGATGAGCGCCCTGCTCGATCACGCCGCCACCCAGCTCATCCCCGAGGTGGAGGCCGCTCCAGACCGCCGCGAGGCCTTCTTTCGCGCCGTGGTGCGCCGGGTGGCCGACACCACCGCCGCCTGGATGGTGGCTGGCTTTGTGCACGGCGTGCTCAACACCGACAACATCAACATCACCGGCGAGAGCTTTGACTACGGCCCCTGGCGCTTCTTGGAGCGCTACGACCCCAGCTTCACCGCCGCCTACTTCGATGAGGGCGGGCTCTACGCCTATGGCCGACAGCCGGAGGCCGTCCTGTGGGACCTCACCGAGCTGGCCCGGGCCCTCACCCTCCTCGGCCCCGCCGAGCCCCTGCGCGAGGCCTTGGCGACCTTCGAGCCCCTCTTCGCCGAGGCCTACCGCAAGCGCTTCCTCTGGCGTCTGGGCGTGGTCGCCGATGAGGGCGTCGCCGCCGATCTCATCGGCGAGCTGCTCACCTTCTTGGAGGCAGCCCCCCTCTCCTACGCCCAGCTCTTCTTCGACTGGCGCGGCGGCCCCCTCTCGAACGCGCGCGCCCTGCGCAGCCCCGAGGCGGCGCTCTACCGCCGCCCCGACTTTCTGCCGGCCTGGAGCCTGCTGCAGACCACCCGGCCGCTCCGCCCTCAGCTCCTCGACCACGCCCTGTGGACCGCGGCGCGCCCCCCCGACCTGCCCTGGCGGGCCGTCGAGACCCTGTGGGACCCCATCGCCGATGCCGATGACTGGCGCGCCTTCGAGGCCACCGTCGCCGACCTGCGGCGCCTGGGCGAGGCGATGGCGGCGGGGGGCCCCCCACCAACCTTGTGAAGATGCCTGCGCCCAGGTGTTGACAATGGCTGGTTTTCCTCAGTAGGGATTGCGCTGTCCCCCCGGGCGGAGCTCCCATCCGCCTGCCGCGCCCCCAAGCGCCCCTCCCCATCTCCCCCGAGCCCCGCGATGAGCCTCCTGCGCGCCCTCCGCCCGAGCCTGCTCCTCCTCCTCACCCCCTTCCTCTTCGCGGCCCACTGCAAGAAGAAGGACGATGTGGTGGAGAACCCCGTCCTCGACAACGTCGCCAACCCCGAGGTCCGCCTGCAGGTGGTCAGCGTGGAGCCCGACTCCGTCGAGCCCGACGCCGCCTTCCGCGCCATCGTCTACGGCAGCGGCTTCGCGCAGGGCGCCCGCGTCTGGTTCGGCGCCACCGAGATCGCCGCCGTCACCTTCCGCGACGAGAACACGCTGACGATGTCGGCCCCGCCCATGCCGGCCGGCATCCACGACGTGAAGGTGCAGAACCCGAACGGCGAGATCTCGATCCTGCGCGCCGGCCTGCGGGCCCGCAAGGAGCTGAGCCAGACCGATCCGGCCGCGGGCCTGAGCTGCCATGTGATCCGCATCCCCTTCGACTTCGACAAGAACTCGATCTCCGGCGAGGCCGAGCGCGAGCTGAACCGCCACCTGCCCTGCTTCACCAGTCGCACCAGCCCGGTGCGCATCGAAGGCCACTGCGACGAGCGCGGCACCACCGAGTACAACCTCGCCCTGGGCCTGCGCCGCGCCGAGTCTGTGCAGAAGTGGCTGGTCAACCACAATGTGCCGCCCAGCCGCCTGCGCACCGTCAGCTATGGCGAAGAGCGCCCCGTCGATGGCAGCCACAACGAGGCCGCCTGGGCCAAGAACCGTCGCGCCGACATCTCTGTCCAGTAGGCTCTGCCCATGAACCGCATCCTCCTCCCCGTTGTGCTGTTCGCCAGCGCCTGCGTGATGGACCGCACCGGCCAGTCCGCCACCGAGCAGTACCGCCGCGAGATGGCCCTGCACGGCCAGCGCCTCACCACCCTCGAGGGCCAGGTCGACCGCGCCGAGCAGCGCGTGGCCCAGCTCGAAGAGATCAACCGCGCCCGCGGCCAGCAGGAGCTGCAGCGCATGGAGAGCATCGACGAGGTGCGCGCGGCGGTGGGCAAGATCCAGGGCGATGTAGAGTCCTTGCGCCACGAGACCACCCTGACCAGCAAAGACTCCGTCAGCCGCACCGAGGACGCCACCTTCCGCCTCACCTGGTTGGAGCTGCGGGCCGAGGCCTTGGAGAAGAACCTGGGCATCAAGCCGCCGCCGGCCCCCACCAAGGAGGGCGTCACCAGCAGCCCGCCGGCCGGCGGAGGCACCGCGGTGGCCACCACCAACGGCGGCACCCCGGCCCCCGAAGAGACCCAGGTGGCGGTAAAAGAGACCAACCCCGACGACATGATGGCCCTCATCGAGAAGCACCTCGCCGACGGCAAAGACAAGGCCGCCATCGCCGTCGCCGAGCGCTTCATCACCCTGCACCCCGACCACAAGCGGGTGCCCGAGGCGATGTACCGCCGGGCCGAGGGCGAGCTCAACGCCAAGAACTACTCCCAGGCCGTGCTGCGTTTCCAGGAGGTCATCGACAAGCACAAGTCGAGCCCCTGGGCCGCCTACGCCATGCTGCGCCAGGGCGAGTGCTTTGAGGCCCAGGGCCAGAAAGACAACGCCCGGCTCTTCTACGAAGACGTGGTGCGGCTCTACCCCAAGAGCAAGGCCGCCAAAGAAGCCAAAGCCAAGCTCGGAAAGTAGCCATGGCCTCTCTGTACTTCCGCCAGCTCCTGGCTGGCCGCGACTTCGGCCGCCGAAACCCCGCCGCCGCCCAGATGATGAATTTCGTCTACCTGATCGGTGACGCCGACAGCCGCGAGTGCGTGATCGTCGATCCCGCATGGGCCGTCGACGAGCTGGTCGACACGGTGGAGGCCGCGGGCATGAAGCTGGTGGGCGCGCTCGGCACCCACTACCACCCCGACCACATCGGCGGCACGATGTTCGGCTTCACGGTGGAAGGACTGCCCCGCCTGCTGGCCCGCTGCCCGGTGCCGGTCCACATCCACAAGCTGGAGGCCGAAGGGGTGCGCAAGGTCACTGGCCTGTCGGAGTCCGATCTGGTCAAGCACGACTCGGGCGACAAGGTCAACGTGGGCGGCATCGAGATCGAGCTGCTGCACACGCCCGGTCACACGCCGGGCTCCCTCTGTTTTCGCCTGAAGTCCGCCCTGGTGGCCGGCGACACCCTGTTTTTGCAGGGCTGCGGCCGGGTCGACCTGCCGGGCGGCGATCCGGCGCAGATGTACGAGACCCTCACCCGCCGACTGGCCAGCCTGCCGGCCGACACCGTTTTGTACCCGGGCCACGCCTACGGCGGCGAGAAGGCGGCGATGGGCGAGGTGCGGCGGACCAATCCGTACATGCGGGTTCCGAACCTGGAGACCTGGATGCGGATGATGGGCTGAGGGCCGCGCGGGCCGGCGGGCATGGGGAGCGAAGAGGATCATCGAGCGACTTGGACGCCAAGACTCCCGCGGCGAGCACCACATCCACCTGCATCCACAAGAACCCTGAGCCCGCCGGCAGTCGCCAGGTCGACTTCTCCATCGAGCACTGGAGCGCCCAGTCCACTGCGAGAGAGCGAAGCCTGCACTGGCCCGACCTCCTCGCGGTCTGTGACGGCACCCTCGACCAGTCCCCGATCTGCGACAAAGCCCGTGGCAATCGTCCGCTCACCGTCCACCCCGCGCGCGAGGCCGACACGCTGGAAGGCCGCTGCCGCTATCTGTCCGACGGGACCTTGATCCTCGAGGGCGCCGACGCCGACGTCACCGCCCTCTCCCTCAACCACCCCCGGCTCCTCCAGAACCGCGCGGCCGTGCTCTCCGCCCTCCTCCAGCAGACACAGCAGGCCGACCTTACCCGCCTCCGAGAGCTCCACTCCGTCTGGGAGCTCCGCACCCCCGACGGCCTGCGTCGGGAATACGCGGGCGTCGCCCTCTACATCCTGCGCCGGGCCATCCAGCAGCGCGAAGGCCGCTCCCAGCGCATTCGTGGCGGACGAACCAAGCCCGTTTAGGACCCCTCCCCTTCGAGGAAGCCCAGGGCCACGAGGCGCTCGCGCACCGTCTCCAGATCCCGCGCCGCCACGATGTGCTGGCCCGGCGCCACGCTGCGGCCCAGCAGGGGTGCCACCACCCGGTCGCGCACCAGCGACTCGGCGGCCTGGGTGGGCAGGTGCAGCACCACGCAGGGCTCAAAGGCGAAGCCCCGCCGCCCCGAGGCCGCGTGAACCGCCGCCTCCAGCTCGCCCGGGAGCTCGCCGCTGTGATAGCGCCGGAGCTGATCGAGCAGGTTCTCCGGATCCCGCGCCGGCCGCGGGGCGATGCGCCAGCGCCACACCCGGCCCTCTCGCGGCAAGGGCTCGCCCACCTGGGCCAGCAGGGCCCGCACGGTGAGCGCGTCGGCGCCCACCTCCACGCGGATCACCCCCTCCTCCACCGAGAAGGAGGCCGGCGGCGGGCTGTCGTAGGCGATCACCCGCGCGCCCGGCAGGGTCGGCCCCTTCGCCAGCGAGAAGGTGCCTCCCTGCTCGATCACCGTCACCCCCGAGAGCAGGGTCACCCGCGCCGCGGCGAGGCCCCACTCCTCCAGGCTGGCCCGCACATTGCTGGGAAGGCCGGTGCGCGACCGCGCCAGCAGCCAGGCCGCCGCGTCGTCATGGCCGGCGGCGAGATCGGCCGCCAGCCCTTCACGGGTGAGGCGGTGCCGGTGGAGCACGTCGCCATCGACATAGGGCGCCAGCCGGCAGAGCCGGCCATAGTCGGCGCTGTGCAGTTCGCCCGGCGCCACCAGGATCTCCCGATCGGGCGTGAGCAGGAAGCCCGGGCTGCGCGCCGAGCCCGGCCCGGCCCGCCGCACCGCGAGGAGCCCCTCGGGCCCCCGTTCC
>JBEIQK010000917.1:0-2405 GCA_040376505.1 Alphaproteobacteria bacterium
GGCGACGGCAGCGCCCAGCAGGAGGACATCGGCGGCGCCTGGCGCCCGGCGGCGCGCCTCGTCGAGGTGGGGCTGGGCCGCGGCGGGCCCCTCGGTGGAGAGGGCGATGGCGCCGAGGCGCTCGTGGGGCAGCCAGACGCCGGGCAGGCGCGCGGCCTCGGCCCAGGCGGCGCGGGCGGCGGGAAGGTCGCGGCGCAGATCGGCCAGCAGGCCGGCCACCTGGGGGCCGCCCACCGCGACGAGGCCCTCCACGGCTGCGATCTCGCCGACCTCGCTCCACAGGCGGGCCAGCTCGACGGCCTGGCCGGGGCCGACCTGGGCGATGCGCTGGATGCTGCCGAGCAGGCTGCGCAAGCGCTCGGTGGAGCCGGCGGCGGCGTAGAGCTCGGCCAGCTCCAGCAGCAGGCGCAGGTCAGACCAGACCAGATCGCGCTCCTTGGCGCTGGCCTCGGCCCGCTCGATGCCGCGGGCCACCTCGCCGGCCATCCGGTCGCGGTAGAGCAGGGCCCGCCAGGGGCGCGGATCGATCGGCTCCAGCGCGATGGCGGCCCGCAGGTGATCTTCGGCCTCGTGCAGCCGTCCGGTGGAGAGGGCCAGCACGCCCAGGCCGAGGTGGGCCTCGGGGTGGTCCTTGATCGCCAGGGCGGCGAGGAGCAGCGCGGTGGCCTCTTCGGTCTTCCCCTGGCGAAAGCGCAGGCGGCCCCGGAGGATGGCGCAATCGAGATCATCGGGGTCGCGGGCGGCGCGCTCGTCGAGCACGCGCTCGACCTCACCCAGCCGGCCCTGCCCCAACAAGGCCTCGCCGAGGATCAGCGCCACGGCGCCATGCAGGGCCGCTGGTACCCCGTCGAGTCCGTCGAGGGCCGCGATCGCGCCGGTGAAGTCCTCCCCCGCCACCCGGGCCGTCGCCTCGCCGATGCGCCGAAAGACCCCCTCCGGCAGGGCGGCGAGGCCCTCGGCGGTGGGCAGGCCCAGGCGGCCGGCGGCCCGCAAGGCCGGGAGCGCGTCGATCAGCAGGTCGGGGCTCATGGGGGCGCCTACCAGAGGTTGAAGACCTTGTCGCCGAAGAAGTCGGTCACCGAGGCGAGGCCGCCCGACAAGCCGCCTTCTTTCTTCTTCGCCTCCATCCAGGCGTCGGTCTGCTGGCGGAGCTGGCCGATGAGCCCCCACATCCAGGAGCCGGCCGACTTGATCTTGTCGGTGATCCAGGTGAGCCCGCGCATGCCGTAGACGCCGAGCAGGCGTACGCCGGCAAACGAGTCGAGCTGCAGATCGGTCTTGACCCCGGCGCCGAGCCCGATGGTGCCCGACAGCTCGCCCGAGACGTTGATCTTGCCGCCCTGCAGGCCCATCGCGAAGCTGGCGTCGCCGCCGATGCCGGCCGAGCCGGTGAGGCCGGCCTTGGCGTCGATGATGCTGGTGGAGCCCGAGCCGATGGCGGTCTGGGAGAACTGGGTCCAGAACTCGGCGGGCATGCGGTCGACGATCCAGTCGTCGACCGAGCCGGGCACCGACTTGCAGAGCTTGATGATGTCGGCGGAGTAGTCGGGCTTGCGCTTCCAATCGAGGGCCGCGGCGACCTCGACCCCGGCCTTGGCGCCGGCGAAGGCGTGGCCGCCGCCGCCGACGGTGACGCCGAGCTGATCGCCGCCCTTGGCGATGTTGAGGTCGATCTGGCCGTTGGCCTCGGCGAGCACGCCGGCGCTGACGGCGGCGCTCACCCGCACTGAGAAGTCTTCGCCCCACAGCGACCAGCCGAAGACGGGGGCCTCGATCTTGGCGTTGCCTTCTACGAGGCTGACCTTGGCGCCGGCGGTGCCCTTGACCTTCACCTGATCCTTGGTGAGGGTGGCGCTGGCGTCGGCCTGGGCGCTGGCGTCGCCCACCTTGTAGCCGGCGCTGGCGGTGCCGCTGTTGGCGAGGTTGGTGGCCACCTGCTGGCCATAGAGGGTGGCGCTGCCCTTGGCGTTGGCGCTGGCCACCACATTGCCGTTCTCGTCTTTCTTGACGCCGGCGCCCACCTCAGTGCGGCTGAGCCCCGCAGTGGTGGTGAGCGTGGTGTTGTTGGCGGCGTTGAGCGTGGTGACGCTCTGCCGGCCGGTGTGATCGGTGGTCTGCTTCGCCGTCAGGCCGTCTTTGGCGTTGAGGGCCACCGACTGCGCCTTGTTGTCCGACGAGGTGGTGGTGGTGGCGCCCTCCACCGTGCGGCTGCTGCTGCCCTCGCTGCGGGTGGCGCCAAGGGTCAGGCCCTTGCCGGTCTCGGCGCTGGCGGTGCCCTTGGTGGAGGTGGTGGCCGCGGTGGTGGTGACGGCCCCGTTGGCCGCGGTGCGGGTGCTGGCGTTGCGCGTGTCGCGGCCCACCGCGAGGGTGCCGCCCACCGTGGTGACGGGCTTGCCATCGGCGCC
>JBEIQK010001062.1:0-1836 GCA_040376505.1 Alphaproteobacteria bacterium
ACCCGCCAGGCCGACGCGAGGTCATGGGTCACCAGCAGCAGGCCACGACCGTGGTCGGTGGCCTGGCGGGCCAGCAGGTCGAGGACGCCGGCCCGCAGGGAGACATCGAGCATGCTCGTGGGCTCATCGGCCAGCAGCAGCGCGGGCTCCATCACCAAAGCGCGGGCGATCGCCACTCTCTGCCGCTGTCCGCCGGAGAGCTCCTGGGGAAGCCGACCGATCAGGGCCGACGAGAGGCCCACGGCGGCGAAGGCCGCATCGACCTTCGCCGAGACATCGGCGGCGCCGAGGCCACGCAGGCGGAGGGGCCGCAGGACCGCGTGGCCGACGGGGTGGGCGGGGTTCAGGCTGGCGTAGGGGTCCTGAAAGATCATCTGCAAACGCCGTGCTCGCGCCGCGGGGGCGGCCGGCGCGAACAGATCCACCCCATCGAGGGTCGCTCGACCCGCGGCGGCCGGCACCAGCCCCGCGAGGGCGCGGGCGAGGGTGCTCTTTCCGCTGCCCGACTCGCCCACCAGCGCCACCACCTCGCCCCGATCCACGCGAACAGACACGTCGTGCAGCGCGCGGAGGCTCTTCTTTCGTGGCCAGTCTCCGACGGAGAACCGAACGCCGAGCCCCTCGACCTTCAACAAAGGGGCGCTCATGGCGACACCGCGAAGCAGGCCACCTGGTGGCCCGGCGCCACGGTGGAGAGCGGGGGCGCTTCGGCCGCGCAGCGGGCGGTGGCCAGGGGGCAGCGGGGATGAAAGCGGCAGCCCGAGGGCGGACGGCGAAGATCCGCTGGCGCGCCGCCGATGCTGTGCGGCTGGCGCGCCTCTTCGGGGCCCGCCGGCATCGCCGCCAGCAGCCCCTGGGTGTAGGGGTGCCGCCCCCCCGCGCGCAAGGCCGCCGCCGGGGCCCGCTCCACCATGCGACCCGCGTAGAGCACCGCCACCTCGTCGGCGAATTGCATCAGCAGCGGTAGATCGTGGGTGACCATGATCATCGCAAAGCCCGCCTGGGCCTGGAGCATGAGCAGCTCGGCGATGAGCTCGCGCTCCACCACGACATCGAGGGCGGTGGTGGGCTCGTCGAGCACCAGCAGCGGCGGATCGAGCAGGCGGGCCAGGGCGATGGCGACGCGCTGGCGCATGCCGCCCGACAGCTCATGGGGGTAGCGGCCGGCCACCGCGGGGTCGAGGCCCACCTGGATCAGCCGGGCCCCCAGCGCCGCCGCCGCCTCCCGGGCCGGCCGCCGGTGGGCGACAAAGGTCTCCTCGGCGTGATCGCCGATGGTGAGGAGCGGCGACAGGGCCGCCAGGGCGCCCTGGGGCACCAGGGCCACCCGCTCCCACCACAGGCGGCGTAGACCAGCGGCGTCCAGCGCGAGGACATCGACACCTTCGAGGCGAACGCGCCCCGCGGTGATGCGGGCTGGTGGCGGCAGCAGCCGCAAGGCTGCCTGGGTCACGGTCGACTTGCCGCTGCCAGACTCGCCCACCAGGCCGAGAGTCTGTCCACGCTCCAGGCGAAGGCTGACGCCATCCACCGCCGCCGTCTCTCCCCAGGAGACACAGAGGCCTTCGATCTCCAGCAGGGGCTCAGACATCGGCCGCCTCGACGGGGGTGGGTTGAGGCGCCGCGGCGGAGGCCCGACCTCCCCCCTCCTGCCCTGTTGTCAACAGGGTCAGCGCGAAGCCGACCAGGGCGATGGCGAGGCCGACCGGCCCGAAGGTCCACCAGGCGCCGGTGAGCAGGGCGCTGTCGTTGCTGGCCCAGTAGAGCATGGTGCCCCAGGTGACCGCCCCCAGGTCGCCGAGCCCTAAGAATTCCAGCCCCACCTCGGCCCCGATG
>JBEIQK010000034.1:0-16996 GCA_040376505.1 Alphaproteobacteria bacterium
CTGCCTGGACATCAACGGGACCTGGGAGGCGGTCGACCGAGACGGTGACCTCGTGAAGTTTCGAGTCTGGTCCCAGGACTTCTCCCCCCCCTCCACACACATAAAGCTGCTCGGCGCCTACTCCATGGCGCTGTACGAGGGCTATGGAACGGGCTCGCAGCGCACCTGTAAGTGGGAGGACAACGCAGGAGACATTGTGCCGGCCGAGTTCAACCTGCTCAAAGACACGGACCTCCGCCTGCCCGGGAGTTGGCCCTGTGGAGCCAGTTCCAAGACCTGGCACAACGTCGACGCCACCATGCTCCTGGAGTCGATGGGGGTGGAGTACCCAGGGGTCACCGCGACCATGACCGTGGAGCTCACCCTGCTCAGCGCAACTGAGCTGTCTTTGGACATGAAAAATTTCGACGTCCAGTTCTTGGGTGCCAGCCTTGCCTGGGATACGGTGATGAACAGGGCTAAGGTCGACGATGTAGATTGCAAGCCCAACCCTCTGCCCATCGAGATGGTCCAGTTGATCCCAGGAGTTTGCGAATGACCCTCCATCCCTTGAAAGCCATCCCCCTCTGCCTCGCCCTCGCCTGCGGCGACGAGCCAGACGGAACCTACACCGACAAGAACGGCATCCGCCGCAACGCTCAGGATTGCTGGGCCGACCCCGTGCAGGTGTGGGAAGCCTACACGAAACGCCTCTGCGCTTCCGATTGCGGCAGGGTCACCGAAGGCAGGGAAGCGGAGTGCTACGAGGACTACGTGGAGCTCATCGATCACGCGCGCGACCTTTGGTGCGTCGACACCTGCGCGATCGACATCTGCCTCCAGCTGTTCGACCAGTACCTGGAAACCTGCTCGGAGGAAGATGGCCTCGCCCTGTACGAGCAGTGCGACATTGGCCCCGAGGCGCTGTATTGGGACGCCAACAACCCCGACCGCGAGTGGTCACCGGAGTGCACCCACTGGTAGCGCACCGGAGCCCTCGCCCTCATCCGTCGGTCGCGCCCCCCGCTCCTTTCATACCGAGCGATCATGAATCAGCTCGAAGGGCCTGAGGTTGACGGTCCCCCGGCCACCGGTAAAACCGCGTGTGAGCAGAGACGGCGGAAGGCTGATCCGAGATTTCTCGACATCTCGGATTCACCACCTCGGTCATCTCGTCCAGATCGACGTAGTCGCGATTGGCCGGCGATTCGCGGAGAAGTGGCCAACGCCGCTCGGAGGGCTGGACTTCGGGTAAGTAGGGAGGCTGAGCTACAAGGTGGAGGCCGTCTGGAACTCGAATGGACTTGGAGGAGCGCCAACCCGCACCATCCAGGACGAGAACAATGCGACGTTTGGGGCCAACTTCCGCGCTCTCCGCAAACTTCGCGAGCCCCTCATTCATTCCGGCGGTGGAGATCGTGGTGGCAATCCACCACTCCGTACGCCCTGGGGCGGGGTGGACAAATCCAAATACGTTGCGCCACGGATAGCGGCGCCGACTGCACATTTCAGGTTGCTTTCCGACGGGACTCCGGACTCGTCGCTTAATGGGAATGAGCCCGATGCGGGCCTCGTATTCGGGGGTCTGTTCCCGAGTCCTCCTCCTGGTGGCCACTCATGCTCAAGCGCCGCTTGCAGCTCACACTGTGTACACAGAATGTGGACTGCGCCGCACTTTGTCACAAAGGGCGGCCGATCCCCCCGGAGCAGCCGCCGGAGGATCAGCGCCGGCGGCGGCGGAGCAGGAGCAGGGCGCCGAGCAGGCTCAGGATCGAGCCGCGGGCCGGGGTGACGGCGCAGCCCTTCTCGGGGCCCTCGCCGCCGCAGCCCTTGTCGAGGCCGCCGCCCCCACCGTCGCCCTCGGCGGTGACGGCGCAGGTGTTGGCGTCGCCGGGGCTGGGCTCGGCGTTGGTGCAGAAGTCCTGGCTGTTGTCGTCGCTGTCGACCCCGTCTTCGCTGCGGGCGATGGTGAGGCCCTCGTCGGCGAGGATGGCCATCGTCACGGTGCCTGCGTCGTCTTGCAGGGCGTCTTCGGGGATGTCGCTGGCGCCGCCGTAGAGCACGGTGTCCTGGGTGGTGCCCTCACAGTCGACGAGGCGCACGCCGTCGGGGGCGGCGCTGGCGTTGCCGATCGGCGAGGCCGACTCCCACTGGTAGGGGGTCTCGGTCATGCCGCCGCCGACGAGCAGGAAGGCGCCGGCCGACAGGGTGGTGCCGCCGGGGAAGGTGTACAGGTCGCCCCACTCGCTGGTGGCCACCTGCAGGGTCCAGCCATCGAGGCTGATCGGCGCGCTGCCGGCGTTGTAGAGCTCGACGAATTCCTGGTCTTCGTCGGTGCCGGTGGGGTTGGGGTACAGCTCGTTGATCTTGACGGTGGTGGCGCCGGCGACGCAGACCACGGGCACACACTCGGGGTTGGCGGCGCCCGGGCTCTGGGCGGTGGAGACGAAGTCGTCGCCGGAGGCGTCGGTGTCTACGCCGTCGCCGCAGCGGCTGATCGCCTCGCCTTCGACGGGCTCGGGCGCGGTGCTGGAGGCGGCGGCGCCGCTGTCATCGACGAGGCCGTCGTCATTGGGGGCGCCGTAGACGACGGTGTCAACAGTGTCGCCGGCGCAGTCGACGAGACGCACGCCGTCGGCGTTGCTGCTGGCGTTGCCGAGCGAGACCTCGGAGACGACCAGGAATTCGCCCGGGCCGAGCGTGGTGCCCGGGGCGAGCAAGGCCTCGCCGCTGAAGCTGGAGGTGCCGTACTGCACGGCCCAGCCGGAGAGGTCGATGGCGGCGCTGCCGCGGTTGAACAGCTCGACGTACTCCAGGCCCTCGTCGCTGCCTTCGGGGTTGGGCAGCAGCTCGTTGATGCGGATGTCGTTCTGGCCGCCGCTCAGGCAGGGCTCGGGCTCGACCTCCACGCCGTTTTCGCTGTCGGGGGTGGGGCCGGTGGCGCTGTCGGGGTCGAAGAGGACGAAGTCCACGCCGCAGTCGTCGCTGTCGAAGCCATTGGGCAGGCGGCCGAGGCTGAGGCCGTCGCCGGGCTCGGGGGCGACGCTGGTGGCGATGGCGCCGAGGTCGTCGACCCAGCCGTCGGTGTTGTTGGGGCCGTAGATCACGGTGTCGACGGGCTCGCCGGCGCAGTCGATGAGGCGCAGGGCGTCGCCCGACGAGCCGGCGTTGCCCATGTCCAGGCCGGTGACGACCAGATCGGCGTCGGCGACCAGCGGGCCGCCCAGCAGCAGGTAGTCGCCGGCGAGGAGGATCGTGCCCTCGGGCAGATCGTATCGGTCGGTGGAGCCAAAAGAGGAGGTGCCCCACTGCAGCGCCCAACCGCTGAGGTCGACGTCGGTCTCGCCGCGGTTGAAGAGCTCGATCCACTCGGCGTCGTCGTCGCTGCCCTCGGGGCTGGGCATCAGCTCGTTGATGCGAATGGAGAGCTGATCGACGCAGACCGGGTCTTCGCCGCCGCCGCCGCCGCCGCCGTTGGTGGCGTCGGGGCTGGCGGTGCAGACCTCGAAGTCGACGGCGCAGGCGTCGGTGTCCTCGCCGTCGGGCTTGCGGCAGATCGTCTCGCCGCCGCCGGGGGTGGGCGCCACGCTGGTGGCGATGGAGCCGCTGTCATCGACGAAGTTGTCGCTGTTGTCGGGGCCGTAGACGACGGTGTCGACGGTGACGCCCGCACAGTCGACGAGGCGCAGGCCGTCGCCCGAGCTGCCGGCGTTGCCGAGGTTGAGGTCGACCACCACGTCGGCGCCGGCGACGCCGCTCTCGCCGACCAGGAGGAAGTCGCCCGGGGCCAGGGTGGTGCCCTCGGGCAGCAGCACCGAGGTGCCAAAGCTGGCGGTGCCGAACTCCAGGGCCCAGCCGGAGAGGTCGGCCGCTGCGGTGCCGCGGTTGTACAGCTCCACCCACTCCATGTTGGTGTCGGAGCCGGCGGGGTCGGGCAGCAGCTCGTTCACCACCACGCCGGGGTCTTCACAGGTGGGGCTGGTGCCGGTGTCGCCGGTGTCGCCGGTGTCCACGCCGCCGCCGCTCTCGTTGGTGGCGCCGGGCGTGGGGGTGGTGACCTCGGAGAAGTCGGCGGCGCTGCTGTTGGTGTCGCCGCAGTCGGTGAGGCGGGCCAGCGAATTGGGGCTGCTCACATCGACGGCGAAGGAGGTGCCCAGCGCGCCGCTGTCATCGACCAGGGCGTTGGTGTTGGGCGTGTCGTAGAGCAGGGTGTCGACGGTGGCGCTGCTGGCGTCGACGAGGCGGATGCCGTCGGTGTCCGAGCCGCCATTGGGCAGGTTCGGGTTGAAGGTGATCGCGTGGCTGGTGCTGCCGGCCCCCACCAGCAGGAAGCCGCCGGCCGGCACGGTGCCGGCGGTGAAGGTGTACGAGGTGCTCCAGGAGGTGCCGGCGGTCTGCACGGTCCAGCCGGTGATGTCCTCGTCGGTGGAGCCGCTGTTGCACAGCTCGATCCACTCCAGGCCGGCGTCAGAGCCGGTGGGGTCGTAGAGCACCTCGTTGATGCGCACGTTCGACGCAAGGGCGCTCGCCCCGAGCCCAGCCAGCCATACGAGGACCATCGGATCACCTCCGCCGGGCCCACGGTAGCCCGCAGGGGCCGCGGCGGCACGGCTCAGTCGAAGTCGATGGTGAGGATGCGGCCGGCCTCCACATCCACAAGCAGCACGGGAACGCCGAAGAGATCGCGGTACTCGCGGAGCTGGCGGCGGGTGGGCGGGTGGCGGGGATCGGGGGCCCGCTCGCCGGTCTTGACCTCGGCGACGTAGGCCTGGCCGTCGCGCTCGACGTAGAGATCGGCCCGCACGGTGTAGTCGACGGGCTCGCCGTCGATGAAGAGGCAGCCCTCCTCTACGGCCTGCCGCTCCAAGATGGTGTAGCCCTCGGCCTCGAGGAGGGCCTCAGCATCGGCCTCGCCGACCTGGGCGCGCTGGTTGCGGCCCCGCGAGGCCGCGCCGGGCTTGCGCAGCGCCAGGAGCAAGGCGATCGCGAGGATCAGGACGAGGGCCGCGAGCAGGGCCAGGGCGAGGTGCAGCAGGCTCATGGCGGAGGGGCCGGGGGCTCAGCCGAGGTTCACCCAGATGGTCTTGGTCTGGGTGTACTCGTCGAGCACCTTGCCGCCGTTCTCCCGGCCAAAGCCCGACTGCTTCATCCCGCCGTAGGGGGCCGCGGCGTCGAAGCGGTTGTAGGTGTTGATCCACACGGTGCCGGCCTTCAAGCGGGCGGCGAGGGTGTGGGCCTTGGTGATGTCCTGGGTCCAGACGCCGGCGGCGAGGCCGAACTCGGTGGCGTCGGCGATGGCGGCGGCCTCATCCAGGGTGTCGAAGGGGATGACCGAGAGCACCGGGCCGAAGATCTCCTCGGCGGCGATGGCCATCTCGGGGCGCACGCCGGTGAAGACGGTGGGGCGCACAAAGTAGCCGGGGCCCTCGCCGAGGCCGCCGGTGACCAGCGTGGCGCCCTCATCGAGGCCACGCTGGATGTAGCCGGCCACCCGGGCGTGGTGCTCGGCGGAGATCAAGGGGCCCAGGGCGCAGGCCGGATCGAGGGGCGGCAGGGCCTTCATGCGCTCGGCGCCGCGGACCACGATCTCCACCACCTTGTCGTGGATGCTCCGCTCGACGAGAAGGCGGCTGCCGCAGGTGCACAGCTCGCCCTGGTTGTAGAAGGCCGCGCTGACGGCGAGGGTGGCGGCCTTCTCCACGTCGGCGTCGGCGAAGATGATGTTGGGGCTCTTGCCGCCCAACTCCAGGCTCAGCTTTTTGAGGGTGCGGCTGGCGTTGGCCATGATCAGCCGGCCGGTGTCGGTGCCGCCGGTGAAGCTGATCTTGGCCACATCGGGGTGATCGACGAGGGCGGCGCCGGCCTCGGGGCCGAGGCCCGTGAGGATCTGCACGAGACCTGCCGGCAGGCCGGCCGCCGCGAAGATCGGGCCCAGCGCCAGGGTGGAGAGGCTGGCCTCTTCGGGGGGCTTGATAACGACGGCGTTTCCGGCGGCCAGGGCCGGGGCGATCTTGCGGGCGGCCAGCAGCAGCGGGAAGTTCCAGGGGGTGATGGCGCCCACCACGCCGAGGGGCTCGCGCACCGTGTAGGTGAGGAAGGGGCCGCGAAGGGGGATGGTCTCGCCGTGCAGCTTGGTGGCCCAGCCGGCGAAGTAGAAGAAGGTGTCGGCCGTGCGCGGCACGTCGATGGTGCGGGCGTTGGTCACCGGCTTGCCGGCGTCGCTGGCCTCCAGGGCGGCCAGGTCGGGCAGGGCTTGGAGGATGAGCTCGCCGATCCGCCAGAGGATGCGCTGCTTCTCGTTGGGGTCGAGGGCGGCCCAGGCCGGCTGGGCGCGGCGGGCGCCGGCCACGGCGCGGTCGACGTCGGCGGCGCGGGCGCGGGCCAGGGTGGTGAGGACGCCGCCGGTGGCAGGGTCGGGGGTGTCGAAGCTCTCGCCGGAGGCGGCGGGCTGCCACGAATTGTCGATCCAGAGCTGTCCGGGGGCGATGGCCATGGGGCCTCCTGGCAGGGAGGCGCAGTGTGGCACGGGAGAAGGAAATTTGTCAGCCTGCCGCGGGGGCGTCACAGGGGCGGCGTAGACTTCTGGCCATGTCCACCGCCGCTGCCCCCCTTGTCGACGATCCCGAGCGCCTTGCCACCTGGCGAATGCGCGTCTTCGCGGCCACCTGGCTGTCTTACTTCGGGCTTTACTTCTGTCGCAAACCGTACAGCATCGTCAAGAAAGACCTCGGCGACGCCAACGGCTGGGGGGCCGACGAGCTCGGCACCATCTACGCCTGCTACCTCGTCGCCTATGCGATGGGTCAATTTCTGGCCGGGGCCTTTGGGCAGCGCCTGGGGCCGCGCACCATCGTGCTCACCGGAATGGCCGTCAGCATCGTCGCCAACGCGGCCTTTGGCTTCACCAACTCTGCGCCGCTCTTCATGGTCTTCATGTTCTGCAACGGCCTCGCCCAGGCGACGGGCTGGTCGGCCAACGTGGGCACGATGGCGACCTGGTACCACCGCCAGGAGCGCGGTCGGGTGATGGGGGTCTGGGCCACCAACTTCCAGGCGGGGGGGGTGGCCGCCAACGCGCTGGCGGCCTGGGCGCTGGGGGCCTGGGGCTACCAGTACGCCTTCTTCACCGGCTCGGTGGTGCTCTTTGTGCTGTGGGGCTTCTTCATCTTCAACCAGCGCAACCGCCCCGAAGACGTTGGCCTCAAGCCGGTAGAAGATCCGGCGCCCACCGAGGGGCAGAGCGCCGCACCAGTGGCCGATGGGGCGGCCTGGCCGCGGGCGGTGATCATCAACCTCGCCCTGGTGAGCGCCTTTTACTTCTTCCTAAAGAGCATCCGCTACGCGATCTGGTCGTGGGCGCCGTACTTGTTGCAGACCCACCACAAGCTCTCGGGGGCCGATGCGGGCTTCGCCTCGACCGCCTTTGACGTGGCGGGCATCGTCGGCGTGATCGCCATCGGCTTCGCCAGCGACCGTCTCTTCGCCGGGCGGCGGGCGATGGTGAGCTTCCTCTTTGTGCTCGGCCTCGTCGGCTCCTGCGCGATGCTCTACCTGGCGGGGCCGGTGTCGGTGACCCTGTTTACGATCTCCATCACCCTGGTGGGCTTCACCCTCTACGGGCCCGACGCCCTGATGAGCGGTGCCGGCGCCATCGACGTGGGCTCCCGCGACCGGGCGGTGCTGGCGGCCGGCGTGATCAACGGGGCGGGCTCGGTGGGTACGGTCATCCAGGAGCTGGTGCTGGGCAAGCTTTTGGCGAAGGACGACCTGGGCTCGGCCCTGGCCCTGCTCTTCGTCTCGGCGACGGCGGCGGCGGGCTGCCTGGGCCTCATCCTGCTGCGCAACCGCCGGGGCAGCGCCGACCTTTAGGGGCGAGGCGCGAGTGCGAGGCGCAGGGCCCGTCGGCCGCTCCAGCGCAGCAGGCGCGGCAACAGGAGGCGCACGAGCAGCCCGACGAGCACCGCCAGGGCCGCGGTGACGTGCAGGGCGGCTTGCTGGTAGGCGACAACACCGGTGAGGGAGAGGCCGAGGGCGGCGGCCAACCAGGAGAGCCGCGTCTCGATCGCCGCGAAGGCGCCGCGGATCTGCTGGGCCAGCGCATCGATGTCGGCGAGGTGCCGCCCCAGGTCTGCCGGGGAGGCCCCGCGCAAACAGCGGGAGATCACGTCGCCATGGGCGTAGAGGGTGGTGCGGGCCTGCACCTGCCCGTCGGCGCCGTGGGTGGAGACGGTGAGCGCCCCCTCGGTGAGCAGCTCCAAAAGCAGCGCGTCTCCCTTCACCGCAGCCCGGTCCGCAGCGAGGTGACGAGGGTGCTGAGCACATCGACGAGGCCGCGCCAGAAGGTCATGGCGGCGCCGACCTGCTGCTTGTGCACGTCGAGGAGGCGGGGCTCGGCCAGGGCCGAGGGGCGCACCCGCATGGTCACGTCGCCGTCGAGGGTGATGATGGTCTGGGCGACGATGATCTCGGTGCCCATGTCCCAAACCTTGCGCAGGGTGGCCCGCTCGGTGGGGGCCCAGAGCGCCGGGTTGGGCTGGATGTGCAGGATGCGGGCCAGGGTGTAGCCATTGCTGGAGATCCGGGCGAGGATGGCGCGCTGGTCGTCATTCTCAACGCCGTCCTGCCGCCGGCGCGCCTCATCGGCCAGCACCATCAGGCGCTCGGCGGACGGCAGCTCGCCATGGGCCAGGGGGGCGATGCCCAGGCGCTCGGCGTAGAGCTTGTCGACCTCGTGCAGGGCCTGCTCCACGCCGGGGTAGCGCTCGCCGGTGATCGACTCAGACCAGATGGTGTTGACCTCCAGGCTGAGCAGGTCCACCAGGATCTGCTCGGTGCGGGCCGCCAGATCGGAGCCGTTGATCATCACTCGACCGTGGGCGGATCGGTGATGGGCTCGCCCTCCGGCGCCGGGGGCCGCGCCACCGGGGGCGCCTTGAGCTTGCCTTCAGACTGGGTGGCGAAGGCCAGCACCGAGCCCAGCACATCGAGGTTGCGCTGGATGATCTGTTGGGCGTTGTTCTCGCGCTCGGTGTGGAATTGCAGCACGGCGCCGAGCTTCTCATCGACCACAAAGTCGGGGTGCATCTCGGTGACGATGTCGCCCTGATCGAGGCGGATGCGGGTCCGAATCGCCTTGCCGCTGGCGATCGACTTGGGATTGGTGAGGTCGATCTGCTCGGCCACCACGGTGACGATCTGCAGGGTGACGAGGTTCTCCATCGCCTGGGAGAGTCTCAGGCGCAGCGCGTCGAGGCCCATGATTCGGCTCCTTTCCAGGCCAACAAGGGCCCTGAACCTGCTTCCCTTGCCCCGGCGCGGCGCTCTGCGCAAGTGATCAGAGCACCAGCAGCACAGCCCCCGCTGCGATGCCCAGGGCCCCGATGAGCCCGCGCAGGCCGGGCCGCTCCCCCTGCCCCACCCCGAGGAGCAGGGCCACCAGCACCGAACAGTTGCGCAGGGCGGTCGACCAGCCGGCCCCGGCTTGGGCCAGGGCGCCCAGAAAGAGCAGGAAAGAGGCAGCGCAGAGCAGGGCGCTGAGGCCGACGCCGAGCGGATCTCCGGTGAGCGCCCCCCGAAGACGCTGCCAGCGGCGGGGCCCGAGGAAGGCGGCCTGCACCGGCCAGGCGATCGCCAGCGACAGGGCGAAGAGGGTCTTGGGCGGCGCGCCGGCGTGCAGGGCGCTCTTGTAGGTGAGCGGGTAGAGCCCGATGGCCACGGCGCAGCCAAGCGCGTAGCCGAGGCCTGGCCCGGCACCCTGGGTGGTGGAGAAGAGGCCGAGCGAGACCAGCACGGCCCCGACGAGGTCCAGGGTGCTGGCCTGCTCACCCAGGAAGGCGATGGAGAGCGGCCAGGTGAGGAGCAGCCCGGCGCCGCGGCTCACGCCATAGGCGGTGCCCAGCGGCAGGCGGTTGAGGGCGGCGGTCAGCAGCAGGAAGTAGGCCGCCTCCACCAGTCCGGCGCCGAGCACCGCAGGCAGCGCCTCAATCGGCGGGGCTCCCTCGCCCAGGATCAGCGCCAGCAGCCCGCTCAAGACAGCAGCGCCGCCGACCAGCAAGGCCGCAGCGGCCTCGCGATCGGCGGCGCGCTTGAGCCGCGCGTTCCACAGGGCGTGGGTGAAGGCCGAAGCCAGCACGAGGGGCAGCGCGCTCATGGCGCCCCTCGGGCTGCGGCCCCCGCGCTCCGCCTAGTCGTTGTCGGTGGAGGGCGTGTAGGCGATGCGACGACGGCCGCCGCTGTAGGCGAAGCGCACGTCGGAGTTGCGGGCCTGATCGGCGCTGTCGGGCAGGGCGTCGAGGTAGGCCTTGTGCTCTTCGGGGGTCACGCGGCCGCGGGCCGTGAGACGGGCGCAGATGCGGGTGTCGAAGCGCTCATCTTTGTTGAAGAAGTAGTAGGTCACGGGGGCTCCGATCAGTCGTCAGCCGAGGGGGGCAGGTCGTCGTCGGCCGAGGGGGGCAGATCGTCGCCGTCGGCGGAGGGCGGCAGGTCTTCGCGCGAGACGGGACCCGCGAAGCTGCGCAGGGTCTCGTTCTCGTCAAAGGCTGAGAGGTCGACCGAGACGCGGCCGGCGGCGATCTCGCGCAGGGCGGTGACCACCTCTTTGTTGGTGCGGTCGTCCTCAATGAGGCAATCAGCGCCCTTGAGGAGCTGCTTGGCGCGCTCCGCCGTGACGAGCACGAGCGAGAAGCGATTGGGGATGCGCTCCAGGCAGTCTTCAACCGTGATTCGTGCCATGGTATCTCCGAGAGACCGACGCACTATGCGTGGGCGCCGCCGCCGTCAAGGGTGGCCCGGCCCGCGCGTGGGCCGAGATCGGTCGAAGAGGGGCCGCCGCGCTGGTGTAGAATGCCCCCACCTGCTTTTGGAGGCTCCCCATGTGCCCTTGGCTCCGCCTGACGCCCCTCGCTGCGCTCCTCCTGCTGGCCTGCGGAGGCGGCAAGGCCGAGGGTGAAGGCGACGAGGGCGCCGGCCCTCCCCTCGACGACACGGGCGGCGGCGGCGACGGAGAAGACACCTGGGGGCCCTCGGGCAGCGGCATCGCCTACTTCCTCGATGGCAGCGGCGACAACTCGCTCTTCCACCTGGAGATCAGCAACACGCAGCCCCCGCGCGAGGGCGAGGCCTACCAGGCCTTCCTGGTGCGGGCCGACGGCTCGGTGGTGTCGATGGGTGCTGTGCCCGTGACCAGCAACAGCGTGATCTTCGAGGCCGACATCGGCATGAACGCGCTGGTGGAGGGCCTCACCACCCTGGAGGTCTGGGCGGGGCCGGCCGGGGCGGGCCAGGGGTCGGGCACCCTGCTTTGGGGCGGCACGGTCGATCCGGCGCTCACCAATGTCTACCTGGAGCTGCTGCTGGTCGACGCCGAGGTCGCCACCGGCGAGGGCTCTCTGCGCGCGGTGGAGACCACCACCGAGACCTTGATCTCGCTCACCGAGGCGATCACCACGGCCACCGCCAGCTCCACCGAGCTCAACGCCTTCGCCCGCGAGTTCGAGGACTCGATCGAAGGGGGCCCCGACGCGATCGCCGGCACCAGCCCGATCCTGGGTCCCACCGGCGCCATCGAGCTCATCCTCGCCGATCTCGACGCCGCCAGCGCCGCCGTCGAGCCGGGGCACCCGGTGAAGGACCTCGCCAACTACGCCTACGACTGCACCCAGCGCATCGAGGCCCACGTCGAAGACGCCGTGTACAAGGCCGGCATCGCCTCGGTCAGCGCAGGCGAGGAGGTCTGCGACGGGCTACTCCTCGATGCGGCTGCCTTCCTCTCCTTCGCCCTCAACGGCGAAGACACCGACGGGGACGGCGCCGTCGACCCCATCACCGAGGGAACCATCGAGTGCGCCATCACCTACGCTTCGCAGATGGCCTACATGGACGTGGCCGTACCCTGAGCGCGGCCCTCCTCCTCCTGGGGGCGGTCGCCCGACCGGCGGCGGCGGCCGACATCGCGGTGGCGACGGGCAGCTCGATTCAAGAGGCGCTGGCGACGGCCCTGCCCGGCGACACGCTGATCATCGAGGCCGGCACCTACTCCGAGGCGCTGCAATCGGTCACCGCGGCCTCGGTCGACGCGCCGATCACCCTGCGGGCCGCTGAGGGGGCGCGGGTGGTGATCGGGGCGGGCGGCACGGCGGTCACGCTCAGCCATCCGGGCCATGTGCTCGACGGCCTCGTGCTGGATGGCTCCTACGGCCCCGCGGCGGTGCTGCGCATCGAAGACGCGGCCAGCGACACCCGCGTCACCGGGGTCGAGGTGCTGCAGGGCGGCCGGAGCTGCGTGGAGTTGGGCGCGCCGGAGAACGTGGCCTTTGAGGAGAGCGTGATTCACCACTGCCTGTGGTGGGAGGACGGGGCCGAGGATGCCCATGGCATCGTCGCCGGCGCGGCGATTGGGCTCAGCCTCTCCGGCGTGGAGATCCACACCTTCTCGGGCTCGGGGCTGCTGCTCGACCCCAATCGCGATCCAGCCGGCTGGGACGCGCTCACCGTGGAGGACAGCACCTTCTGGCTGGCGCCGCTCTCCACCGCCGAGAACGGCTTTCCGGCCGGCGTGGTGCCCGGCAAGAACGCGATCGAGACGCGGGTGGCCGAGGATGGCGGCCGGCCTTCGGTCTTCGTGGCCCGCACCACCGCGCACGGCTTCTCCAACGGCTCGGCCGACGTCACCGCCGCCTTCTACTGGAAGGAGAGCGTGGACGTGACGATGGACCGCATCACGGTCTACGACAGCGCCGTGGCCATGCGGGTGCGCGGGCCCGACGACACCCGGCCCGACAGCGCCTGGCTCACCCTCACCAACAGCCTCATCTACGACGTCGACGTGGCCTTCCGCTACGAGGATGACGTCGACCGGCTGGCGCTGTGGGCCAACACGCTGGGCAGCGGGGTGGACGTGCCCTTTGTGGCGGTGGAGGACGAGGGCCAGGGGCTCGACGTCCAGAACCTCCTGCTGCTGGGCTCCACCTTGCCGATCGAGGCGTCGACCGCGCTGGGCAACCTCGCCGTCTCGGAGCTGGCCTTCGTCGATGCGGCGGCCCACGACTACCACCTCGCAGAAGGCTCGCCGGCCCTCGACCTGGGGCTCGACCTGCCGCTCGTCACCACCGACTTCGACGGCGAGGCCCGGCCCCAGGGTGTCGGCACCGACATCGGCGCCGACGAGCGGGCGGCCGAAGACAGCGGCGACACCGATGACACCGACGTGACCGAGGGCGACGACACGGGGCTCGACAGCGCCGAGCCCGCGGCCCCGGGGCTGAGCGCGGCGATGCGGGCGGGCGAGGTTGGGGGCTGCCACTGCGCCACCGGCGGCGTCAGCGGGCTGCCCCTCGGCGCCTTGTTGGGCGGCCTCGCGCTCTTGAGACGGTGGCGGCGCCTGACCTGAGGGCCCCCAAACGCGCGCCAGCGCCGGCAGGGCTGAGCCCGACCGGCGCCGGCGATGGCAGGCGAGGGCCTACTTGGGGATCTTCAGCTTCATGCCCGGCCGCAGGCTGCTCGCCCCCTTGAGGCTCGGGTTGGCCTTCAAGCTCTTGGGCCACTGGGCGCTGTCTTTGTAGTAGCGCTGGGAGATCGAGCCGAGGGTCTCGCCGTTGCGCACGGTGTGGGTGGCCTTGACCGCCATCACCATGTCGGCCTTCTTGGCGACCGGGGTCTTGCCAGGGCCTTTCATCGGGGCGGGGCTGGCCTTGGCCATGGCGGGGGTGGAGCCGGTGTTGGCCTTGGCCGACGCGCCGCCGGCGCTGGTGGAGGGCTTGACGACCTCGGTGGTCATGCCGGCGTTGCCGGTGGCGGCGACGGCGGGGGCCGGGGCGACCGGGGTGGTGGCCACCGGCGTCGTGGTGATCGGCGTGGTGGTGATCGGCGCCGTCGCCACGGGGGTGGCGGTGGGCAGCGGGGCCGGGGTCATCGTCGGGGTGCCGGCGCCGCTGCCGACGGTGGCGGGCACCGAGACGGCGACGGTGGGGGGGGCCTCGGCGCCCGGGGCGACGGTGGTGATGGGGGCGCCAGCACCTTCGACGTTGGCGACGGTCGGGCCCGCGGCGAGGGCGGTGGCCGGGGCCTCGTCGGGGCCGCCGAAGATCATCACGCCGCCGAGCAGGGCCAGGGCCACACCCGAGACCAGGGCGGTGGCGACCGACCAGCTCTTCACGCGGCGCTGAAGCTCCTCGACGTTGGCCTCGAGATCGGTGTTCTCGGCGCGCAGGCGCTTGGCCTCGGCGCGGAGGTTGCGGATCTCGCTCTTGTCGCGCTGGGCGGCCTGGGTGCGGATCTCCTCCTCTTCGCGCACCTTGGCCTGCTGGCGGCCTTCGACGGCGTCGCGCAGGCCCTGGGGCAGCGAGGCGCCCTTGGCGGCGGCCTCGTCGAGGTGGGCGAGGGCCTCTTGCCACATGCCACGGCCGGCCTGGACCTTGCCGAGGAGCACGGCGGCTTCGGCGTCATTGGGGTCGAGGACCAGCACCATGCGCAGGCGCTCGGCGGCGCGGGCGAGGTGACCGTCGCGGGCGAGGGCCAGGGCCTCGTCGTAGAGGCCGACGGTGGCGTTGAGGCCCTGCTCGGTCAAGGTCTTCGCGATCTGCTCGGACGCGCCGACGCCGCCGGCGCCGCGGGGGAGCTCATCGAAGCTGAGGGGTTGGGTGGCCGAGGACATGGAGACATCCGCGAGGGGAGGCGTTGGGGGAGCGAGAAGCTCAGGAGAGAGCTTGGCAGGACCCTTGACATAGCAAGAGTTCTTCCCCGTGTCCATCCCCGAGGCGACGCTGGCGGGCCCCTACTCGACCGGATCGGCCGCGCGGCGGGCCTCCAGGCAAAGGTGGATGTGATCGTTGTGGCCGGGCCAGGGCCGCGGCCCCTTCACCTTGCGGTCGTTGAAGAAGAGGTCGCGCACCTCGAATTCTTCGAAGAGGAGATCGACAAATTCCTGCGTCATCTGTCGATCGTAGGCCTTGCCGCGGCCCGGGCGACTGTCATCGCGGTTGTAGATCGCCTCAAAGCGACTCTCATCCACCCGAAAGAGGCGCAGATCGACGCAGCGCCCCTCGTCATGGTCCTTGTGGCCGAGCGGATCGGGGTGCTTGGGCACGAACCAGGAGATGTCACCCAGCGACAAGGCGCAGCGGCGCTCGCTGCGGGTGGCGGCGCAGCGGCCGCGCCAGGCGATCGACAAGGCGATGAGGTCGAGGGCGAAGTCGGGGGCGGCCCAGAGGTCGACCCCGGGCGGGTCTTCGCCCTGAAAGTGGGTGTAGAGCCCCAGCGGCCCCTCGCCCACCACGGCCTTGTTGCGGCCGTAGGCGCCCTCCAGGCCCTCCCGGGCGAACTCCTCGGCCTGGCGGGCGGCGTCGTAGCGCGAAAGGGGCATCTCCACCCAGCCGGCGTCGGAGACCCGCAGCGCGGCGGGATCGTAGGGGACCCCCATCGCCAGGAGGCCGGCCTCGAACTGATCGAGGGCGGCGGCGGCGTGGACGGGCAGCACCCGGTAGTCGCCGCCGGGCAGGGCGCAGGTGGAGATCGGGCTGCGGACGGCGCCCTGCTGGAGCACGTCGCCGACGATGGGCCGGAGCTGGTCTTCGGGAAGGCAGAGGTAGGGATTGAGCCGGCCGGGGCTGGCGTGGAGGCGGTCGAGCTGAACGAGGCGCGCCACGGCGTCGCCCGACGAGCAGGCGCCGGGGATCACCTCGACGATCGAGCCGCGGGGCAGGCCGCGCAGGCGAAGGTCGGGCAGGGGCGGCTCGACCCGCCGCAGAGGGCAGGCCAGGGCGGCGGCGACGAGGAGCAGCCAGGCCACGCGCTACCGAACAGTGGCGATCGAGTACCAGGTGTAGCCGTAGTAGTAGCTGTCGTAGTAGTCGCTGACCTCGTAGGCGTAGTAGCCAAAGGCCAGCTCTTCGCCCGACATCTCGGCGACGAAGGCCGGGTACCACTCGCCGTACTCTTCGGCGTAGCCCCACATCACCGGGCCGCCGTCGTAGCCGCTGTCGTAGCCCAGGCGGATGGAGAAGTCGGAGAGGTCTCCACAGCCGCCGACGTAGTCGTTGACGCTGTCGTAGGAGAAGTTGACGTCAAAGGCCCAGTCGCACTCCGGGCAGGGCTCGGCCGGGGTGCCGCTGTCGTTGAAGCTCCAGGCGCACCAGACATCCAGGGCGCCGACCTCCTCGCCGCCGCCGATGGCCCGCTCGGTGAGGCCCTCGTATTGGGTGGGGGCCTCGCTGCCGCCGCCGCCGTCACCGCCGCCGTCGCCGCCTTCGGCCGCTTCCTCGACGTCTTCTTCGGTCTCATTGACGAGGTCGGACAGCGCCTTGTCAAGGCAGCCGGTGGCGAAGAGGGCGCAAAGGGCAACCGAGGACAGGCGCATGGGGGCTCCGAGGCGGCAGAAAGTCGAGCGCCGCGTTGAATCGGGGGCAGGATTAAGACGAAAGGGGCCCTACGCCCACATCGGCGGCGTGTCCAATCGGTCACAAAGGAGCACCCATGTCCCGCATCGAGATCACCCCTTCCTGGAGCATCGACGAGCGCTGGTTTGTCGAGTGGTTCGCCCGCGCGGGCGGCCCGGGGGGGCAAAACGTCAACAAGGTGGAGACCTCGGCCTGGCTGCGCTTTGAGGCGGAGGCCTGCCCCGAGGTCCCCGATGAGGTGCGGGCCCGCTTGCGCCTCATGGCCGGCCGGCGCTGGACCACCGACGGGGCCATCGTCTTGAGCGCCCGCGAGCACCGCAGCCAGGACCAGAACCGCTCGGCGGCCTGGGAGAAGCTGGTGGCGCTGCTGCGGGCGGCCTCGGTGCCGCCGAAGCTGCGGCGGCCCACCAAGGTGCCCCGGGGCGCCATCCGCCGGCGCCTCGCCGACAAGGCCCACCGCTCCGAGGTGAAGCAGGGTCGGGGCGGCGGGGGCAGCGGCGGCGAGGGCTAACGGGGCAGGTAGCCGCGGCCGAAGACGACGTGGGCGATGCGGTAGCGGTCGTGCAGCACGATCAGCCGCCGCAGCAGCTCGGGGATGGCCGACAGCTCGGCGCGCCCACAGTCGA
>JBEIQK010000577.1:0-4336 GCA_040376505.1 Alphaproteobacteria bacterium
GATCTCCACCCGCTTGATGGAGTCCACGCCGAGGTCGCCCTCGAGCTCCATGTCGAGTCGGAGCATGTCGACGGGGTAGCCGGTCTTGTCGGCCACCACGGCGAGGAGCAGGGCGCCCGTGTCCACGCCAGCCTTTGCGGAGGGAGTCGGCGTTACAGCTATTGTTACAGCCGAACCAAGCCGCGCCACGATGTCCCCGAGGGTGCGCAGGCCGGCCATCTCGGCGGCGTCGACATCCGGGAGGTGCGGGGCCTTGTCCTGCAAGGCCGAGAGGATCTCCACCCGCTTGATGGAGTCCACGCCGAGGTCGCCCTCCAGCTCCATGTCGAGGCGGAGCATGTCGACGGGGTAGCCGGTCTTGTCGGCCACCACGGCGAGCAGCAGGGCGCCGGTGTCCACGCCAGCCTTCGCCGGAGCGGCCGCCTTCGGGGCCACCTTCGGCGGCGGCGCCGGCGCCTTCACGACGGGGGCCACCGTCACAACCGGCGGAGCCACCACCGGGGCCGAGACCACCGGCGCTGGCGTCGCCACCACCGGAGCCGGCATCGCCACCGCGACCGGCGCGCCGCCCTGGAGGCCTGCCAGGGCCGCAAAGCCGGCCTCAGCGGTGCGCAAGAAGGCAGTGTGCGCCTCCATCATCGCCCGCTGGAAGGCCGCGTGGGCCTCGGCGGTCTGCCGCTGGCTCTCCTGCAGGGCGCTCACCCAATCCGATGCCGGTGCGGGGGCCGCAACCGGGCTCGACGCCGCGAGGACGGGCCGCTCCACAACCTTTTCGACGACCTTCTCCACGATCTTCTCCACCACCTGCGGCGTCCGCGGCGGGTTCGGCATCGGCCGCGCCGCCGCGCCGCCCTTGGGCGGGTAGGGGTTGCCGACGTTGGCGCCGCTGATCGCCACCGCGCCCTTCACCGGGGCCAGGGCCGGGGCCGGCGCTGCGAAGCCCTCGGCCAGGGCCGAGAGGTCCAGGGCATGGCCGGCCGCCCAGAGCCGCCCGAGGCCCAACAGGGCGCTCAGCAGGCTGTTCTTGCCCTTGCGGTCGAGCTCCACCGCGAGGTGGGGCCGATCGCCCAAAATACGCCCCACCAGCCCGGTGAGCACGCTGCCCGGCCCAATCTCGACGAAGGTGCGGGCGCCGCTCTGGTACATGCCCTCGATCATCTCGACGAAGCGCACCGGCCCGGCGAGCTGCTCGGCCAGGGCGCCCAGCGGCGCAGGCCCATGGGGGGCCGCAGCCCCATTCGACCACACCGGCACCTGCGCGGGGCCCAGCGGCAGCGCCGCCAGGTCGGCGCGGAAGGGCTCCACCGCCTCGGCCACGATGGGGGAGTGAAAGGCGGTGGCCACCGGCAGGCGCTGGCCGCGCAGGCCCGCCGCCTTGAGGCCGGCCTCGGCGATCGCGATGGCCTCGACCTCACCGGAGAGCACCACCTGCTCGGGGCTGTTGTGGTTGGCTACCACGAGGCCATGGGCCTCGGCGAAGGGGCGCACCCGCTCGATCGACGCCGAGATCGCCAGCATCGCGCCGGCGCGGGCGGCAGCGGCGGCGGCCATCCGGGCGCCCCGGGCCCGGGCGGCCTTCACCAGGGCCTCAGACGACCAGGCGCCAGCAGCGTGCAGCGCGGTCAGCTCGCCAAAGCTGTGGCCGCCCACGCAGTCGGGGCGCAGGCCCACGGCCTCCACCACCGCGAGCAGCGCCAGGCTGGCGAGGCCGATGGCCGGCTGGGCCACATCGGTGGCGCGCAGGGCGGCCTCCTGGGCGGCCTCCTCCTCTTTGCTCCAGGCCGGCGGCGGAAAGGTGAAGCGGTGCAGCGGCGTGGCGCCCTCGTCGCTGGCCGCGGCGTCCCAGGGGGCCCGGGCGCCGGGCAGGTGGGCGCAGAGGTCGCGGCCCATGTCGACGTACTGGGAGCCCTGGCCCGGAAAGAGGAAGGCCACCGGCCCCGACGCTGCCCCCAGCCCGTAGGCGATGCCCTCGGCGGCGAAGAAGGGGGCCTGGGGCTCGATCTGGATGCGGTCGGCCGCTTTGCGCAGACGCTCGGCCAGTTGGGCCTCATCGGCGGCCAGCACCGCGAGGCGGCAGGGGGGCAGGCCGGTTTGCTGCTGGCTGGCGAAGGCGAGGCGGGCCAGATCACCGGCCACCAGCCCCTCGGAGCGGCGCCGCGCCAGGGCGGACAGGGCCTCGGGGCTCTCAGCGCCCAGCAGCAGCAGCTCGCCCGGCCAGGCGCGCAGGCGGCGGGCCTTGCGCGGGCCGGTGTACTCCTCCACCGTGACGTGGAAATTGCTGCCGCCAAAGCCGAAGGCCGAGACGCCGGCCCGCCGGGGGTGCTGGGCGCCGCGGACCCAGGGGCCCAGACGGGTGTTCAGGTAGAAGGGCGAGCCCTCGATGCCCATCTTGGGGTTCGGCCGGCTCACCTTCAAGGTGGGCGGCAGCACGCCGTGGTGCAGGGCCATCACGGCCTTGAAGAGCCCCGCCGAGCCGGCGGCGGCCTTGGTGTGGCCCACCTGCGACTTCACCGAGCCCAGGGCGCACCAGGGGCCCTTGGGGCTGGTGTCGCCGAAGGTGAGCTTGAGGCCGGCCACCTCGGCGGCGTCGCCGGCGCGGGTGCCGGTGCCATGAGCTTCGAGGAGCTCGACGGTGTCGGTGCCGTAGCCGGCCATCTCGTAGGCGCGGCGCAGGGCCAGCTCCTGGCCCTCGGGGCGCGGGGCGTAGACGCTCTTGGCCCGGCCGTCTGAAGAGGAGCCCACGCCGCGGAGCAGGGCGTAGATCGGGTCGCCGTCGCGCTCGGCGTCGGCGAGGCGCTTGATCGCCACCATGCCCACGCCCTCGCCCAGCAGGGTCCCATCGGCGTCGGCGCTGAAGGGGCGGATGTCGCCCGAGGCCGACAGGGCCGGCGTCTTCGAGAAGCAGAGGAACATGAAGGGGTCGTTCATGGTGTCGACCCCGCCCGTAATGACGAGGTCGGAAGAGCCGGTCTGCAGCTCGTTCACCGCCATCGAGAGGGCCGAAAAGGCGCTGGCGCAGGCGGCGTCGGTCACACAGTTGGTGCCGCCCAGGTTGAGCCGGTTGGCCACGCGCCCGGCCACCACATTGCCAAGCAGGCCGGGGAAGGTGGCCTCTTGCCAGGGCACATACTTGCTGGAGATGCGGTCGCAGGCGGCCTGCACCTCGTCCTCGGGCAGCCCGGCCTCGCGCAGGGCCGCCACCCAAACCGGCCGCTGCAGGCGGCTCACCATGTGGCCCATCAGCTCCTGGCTGGCGGTGGCGCCGAGGATCACGCTGGTGCGCTCGGGGCTGACCTTGCGGAACTGCCCGGCGGTGGCCTCGGCCAGCACGCGCTGCGCGACGATCAAGGCGAGGAGCTGGGTGGTGTCGGTGGCCGGCAGCAGGTTGGGCGGGATGCCAAAGCCCAGGGTGTCAAAGTCGATGGGAGAGAGGAAGGCGCCCCGCTTGGCGTAGGTCTTGTCGAGGGCGGCCGGGTCCTGGTCGTAGTAGTCCTCGACCAGCCAGCGGCTGGGCGGGATGTCGCCGACGAGGTCGCGCCCGGCGAGGATGTCCCGCCAGAAGCCGCTGGCCTCGGTGGAGCCCGGAAACAGGCAATTCACCCCGACGATGGCGAGCGGGGTCTGGGCGAGGGTCTCGCGCTTGGGGCCGGGAGCGAAGTCCATCCGGGGCGCCTTTCGCTGAAGAGCAGGAGGAGATGGGCGCGGGCCCATCGGCGGGCGCGGTCGGTAACCCGTTGGGCTGGCCGGAACACCGATCGCCGAGGCAGCGACGTGAACGTCGCGCTGGTGGGCGTTCTCGGTGGTGGACAAAAGGTGTCCGCTCGCAGGCCTTGGCGGCCCCCGGCGCGGCCCCTTAAAGGGCGCTCACCTCCTCGACCCGCGCGCTGGCGCTCCGGAGCCCCCCATGGTCAACAAGGTCATCCTCATCGGCAACCTCGGGCAGGACCCCGAGGTGCGCACCACCGGCGGCGGCATGCCGGTGGCCACCCTCCGCCTCGCCACCGCCGAGCGCCGCAAGGGCGCCGACGGCAACTGGGCCGACCACACCGAGTGGCACACGGTCGTCGCCTTTGGCAAGACCGCCGAGAACGTGCAGCGCTTCTGCAAGAAAGGCAAGCAGCTCTTCATCGAGGGCAAGCTGTCGACCCGCAAGTGGCAAGACAAGAACGGCCAGGACCGCTGGACCACCGAGGTGGTGGCCGACAACATCCGCTTCCTCGGCGGCGGCCGCGAGGGCGGCGGTGAGTTCGGTGGCGAGCCCGGCGGTGGCAGTGGCAGTGGTGGTGGTGGCTGGGGCGGCGGCGGCGGTGGCGGCGGTGGCGGCGCCCGGGGTGGC
>JBEIQK010000872.1:0-2621 GCA_040376505.1 Alphaproteobacteria bacterium
CTCGGCCATCACCTCTTCAGAGCCATGCACATGGCTGGCCATGAGCGGCTGGTTGTTCACCGAGACGAAGAGGTTCGCGCCTTTGCGGGCGAGGGAGATGCGGGCCCCGTCGGGGGTCAAGGCGGCGTCGATCAGCTCGTAGGACATCGGGCCCCGTATCAACCTCGGCGAAGAACGTCCCGCCGAGCCTGGTGCCCGCGTCGCCACACGCTCCGGTGGGTCGAGGCCAACCCGGGGGCTCAGTCGCCCCAGGGGCCGCCGTGGCGCCCGATGTCGTTCACCGACCCGTCGACGTCGTCATAGCCGGCGGCGGGGTCGCCGGCGTCGACCAGCGGGCTGTCCGAGCGCAGGGCGAGGTCTTCGGGGAAGCTCACAAAGCGCGGATCGGCGCTCACCGCCGGCGTCACCGTGATCCCGCAGCCGTCGGCGCCGTTGTTGTAGAAGGCGCTGAAGCGGTGGGTGAAGGGCTGATCGCCGACGATGCCGCAGGCCGCGTTGAGGAAGACGCTGTTGCGGGCGAAGCTGGCGGTGTTGTTGGCGGTCATCGACAAGGCGGCGTCGGTGCCCCAGAAGACGCTGTTGATGAGCTGCACATCCATGTAGCGGACGTCGAGACCGATGAGGCCGCCGTAGATCGTGCTGTTGTAGATGTAGTTTCGCTCGGAGGGGTAGTCGGGCTCCTCGGCGGTGCTCTCCGTGTCGTAGGAGTAGATGCCGGCCAGACCGCCCGAGACGGTGGAGCGCTGCATCCACAGCTCGCCATGGTAGTTGTGAATGCCGTAGCCCTCGTCGCAGGTGATGTCGACGCGGTCGAGGTTGAGCGCGACATGGGCATAAATTCCGGCGGTGGAATTATCACAATCCAGCCGCATTCCGTCTACGGTGAGCGAGCCGCCGTCGTCGGAGAGGAGGGCGAGCCCTTCGCTCTGCACGTCGTTCTCGGTGATCTCCGCGTTGGTGATGTCGAGCCAGCCAGAGAGCGACTGGATGATGTACATGCCCTTCGCGTTGCCGCGAATGATCACATCCTCGATCTCCAGGTTGGAGCCGAGCAGCTCAATCACCGAGCCGGCGGCCTCGTCATAGCCGCCGGTGAGGGTGAAGCCGGCGAGGCGGGTGCCGGGGCCTTCGCCGGTCTCGACGTTGACCAGGGTGCCGGTGTTCTCGCCGTCGAGGATGGTGACCTCGGGGCCATCGACGCCGTAGACGTGCAGGGTCTTGCCCAGAAAGTCGAGGCGCTCGCGGTAGGTGCAGGGCAAGACGGCGATGATGTCGCCGTGATCGGCCGCCTCAATCGCGTCTTGGATCTCCTCAAAGTCGGCGCCGCCCTCGCAGTCGACGGTGAGGTCGGGCAGCACCACCACGGGGTCTTCGCCGCTGCCGGTGTCGCCGCTGTCCGCGGTGTCGTCGCCGTCGCTGCCGTCGGCGCCGTCGCTGGCGTCGGCCTCGTCGGTGCCATCGCTGCCGTCGGTCACATCCGCGCCATCGCTGCCGTCGGTGGTGTCGGTGTCGTCGACGGTCTCCACGCTGCTGAGCTTGCCGCTGTTGCTGCAGGCCAGCGCCAGGAGACAGAGCGGAAGAACAATGCGGCTCATTCCACACCTCCCATGCTGCGCAGGCCGCCATAGAGGCCGATGTCGTTGACGCTGCCGTCGAGGTCGTTGTGCGCGGCGTCGGGGTTGCCGGCGTCGATGAGGGGGCTGGCGCTGCGCAGGGTGTAGTCGCCGCCGGACTCGTTGGTGAAGCGCGGGTCGACGGCGAGGTTGCCCTCGGTGCCGCTGTAGGTGGTGACCCCGTCGCAGTGCTCGGCGTTCACGTCGAAGAAATTGTTGTAGGCCACGGTGACGGTGGGATCGGGCGCCTCTTCGTCGGCCTCCAACAGTGGATCGTAGGCGTAGACGATCGGGCAGTTGGAGTGGGCCAGGATGGTGTTCTGGATCTCGACGGTCGAGACCTGGTTGAAGCTCAGCGTGTTGCCGTCGACGAAGCTGTTGCGCAGCACCACCTTGCCGTAGGTGGCGGCGAGGGCGCCGGTGATGTGGACATTCTCAAAGGTGACCACGTCGTAGTAGTGGTCGTCTTCGGTGTTGATGATGACGCCGCCGTTCATCACGCTGCGATGGATGCGCCCCACCGAGTGTTCATTGTACATCGAATAGGCCACCGAGCAGTCCAGCTCGCTGTCTTCGATGAAGAAGGAGCCGTGGCCGGTGTGAAAGGCGTTCTCGCGCCCGTTGCAGCGCACGATGAGCTGGTCGGCCACCACGGCGCCGCGCGAGGCGTAGACGCCGTAGCTGCTGATGACGTTGCTCTCGTCGATCTCGACGTTGATCAGCTCCACGTCGCCGGCGGAGGCGTAGACGATGCCATAGCCCCCCTGGGAGTCGCGGATCAACACATCCTCCAAGCGCAGGGCGCTGAGTTCGACCACCACGGCGCCGGTGCTGTCGTCGGCGTTCTCGATGGTGAAGCCGACGAAAGCAGCGCCGTCGCCGGTGCCCTGGGTGGCGTTGAGCGCCCGCCCCCCGTTGGCGTCGAGGGTGGTGACCTCGGCCCCGTCGGTGGACTCGATCCAGAGGCTCTTGCCCTTCAGATCGATGTTCTCACGGTAGGTACACGGC